>SVPX01000063.1 GCA_015065665.1 Oscillospiraceae bacterium
GTACATCAAGCGCTACCCTGCTAAGATGGATGCTATCATCAGAAAGTACGAGGGCTGTGACGGCGATGACTTTGTAATCGAAATGGACTTCTCATCCAACCGCACAATCTGGGAATCCGACCTGCTCATTACCGACTGGTCAGGTATTGCATACGAGTTCTCCTATGCAACAAAGAAACCCTCTTTGTTCATCAACACTCCCATGAAGGTGCTTAACCCCAACTACAAGAAGATTCCTCTTGTTCCCACAGAAATCAGCTGGAAGGACCAGGTTGGTATTTCTGTTGATACAGACAAGCTTTCTACTATTCCCGACATTGTCAATGAGCTTCTCTCTAATCCCAAGAAGTATGAGGCTCAGATTACTGAGGCACTCAACCGCAACATCTACAATCTGGGCAGCAGCGGTATCCATGGTGCAAAGTACATCTACTCTCAGATTGTAAAGCGTCAGCAGGAAGCAAAGAAAAATCAGGAAGATAAAAAGTAATTCTTTCCTAAAATAAATCCAATTGACTTTTTAAACACACTACACTATAATGTGTTTATACAAATAACAACAAATTTTAACGGAGGTATTATTATGCAGATTATTACAGGTTACATTGATGCAGCAAGTATGTCCATGGTGTTTGCCGCTGTTGCCGGTGTTGCAGTTACAATCGGTACAGTAGTTGCTGTTTATTTCCGCCGCGCAAAGAAGACAATTGCTGACAAGCTGGGCATTGACGAGAACCAGAAAAAAGAAGTTGAGGCTGACGTTACAGGCTCTTTCGGTGACAATCAGTAATTCATCCCTCTTTGTTCAATTCGATCATATCAATACAACCCTCTGTAAGAAAAATCGACAGAGGGTTTATTGTCTCTAAAAATCAGGGTGTTTCCGATGCTTTGTGTTCATTTTTTCGTACAACATCCTGAAAATTAAACGGTGATATTATGATTACAAAAAAACAGTTTGATGTGCTTGTATATCTTTCTGAAAAGCACAAGCCACTTTCTCAACATGAGATTGCACGTGACACTAAAATGTCTGTTGGCACAGTTAACAAATGTATTGCAGAACTGACAAATATGGGCTATATCAATGACGGTGTTATTACCTCTGCAGGTATTGATGCCCTTGAACCCTACAGAGTAAAACGCGCTGTATTTATTGCAGCAGGTTTCGGCTCTCGTATGGCGCCTGTTACTCTCTATACCCCCAAACCCCTTATCCCGGTAAACGGCAAGAGAATCATCACAACTCTCCTTGATGCTGTTGTTGCCGCAGGTATTCCCGAGATTTACATAGTCAGAGGTTATCTTTCAGAGCAGTTTGACCAGCTTCTAAATGATTATCCTATGATTAAGTTCATTGAAAATCCCTACTACAACGAAGCAAACAACATCTCCTCTGTTGCGTGTGCAGGCTATCTGCTGAAGAATGCTTATATACTTGAGGCTGACCTTTTCCTCTACAACCCTAAGCTTATCACCAAATATCAGTATCATTCCAACTACCTTGCTGTTCCTGTTGAGAAAACAGATGACTGGTGCTTTGAGACCAACGACAGCGGAGTAATCGAAAAACTCCTTGTAGGCGGCGTTAACTGTCACCATATGTTTGGTATTTCTTACTGGGATGAACAGGACGGTGCTCGTCTTGTGAACCACATCAATCAGGTATACCAATCTCCCGGCGGCAAGGATAAATACTGGGACCAGATTGCGCTGGAGTTTTTCAGAGACGAGTACAAAATTCACGTCAGAGAATGCTCCTTTGACGATATCATCGAAATCGACACCTACAACGAGCTGAAACAGCTGGACAAAACCTACGACGTATAATATTTTGATATACAGAAAGCCTTCCTCATAACGAGGAAGGCTTTTTGTTTTGCTTTATAGAATTGAAAATACAATTAGAGAGAAACAAAATACAGCATATTATTTGATTTTGATATCAATGAATACATCTGCATTTTCAAGGCTGTCACTCTCTATATCGTGCTGTGCTTTTTTTGCATCCTTATAAAGTCCAATTGACTGAGTACAGCCTGTAGTATAATCAGAGAAGTTTCCTGCCATAAAGTAGTACTCGGACACAGCCTCACAACTTCCTGCCGAGTTTACCACTTGGGGATGTCCCTGCTCCATACGGGTATACTCCACAACCTTTTCAAACTCCCCGTCACCTACATATTCTACAAAAGCAACGAAGTCGGGCATAGGCGAAAGGGAGCTCTTATTTGTGTACACAACACACCTGAATTCACCCTCTGTATATTCATTCTTTTCATATTCTGAAAGGTTGCCGTCAGGATATATCCCTGCGTAAACACTCATATCTGACTGCAGTAAATCTTCACTGCGGTAAAACTGTGAAAAACAATCCTTGCTTACTACAGGCTCATAATGACTTGGAGAAACATAGGGAACATGCTGATTTGACGTCAGTACACTTATAGCAGTAATAGTCAGAGCAATAATCACCGCAATAATCAGCACAACAAAGAGTACATTCCTGGGTGTGGGCCATTGTCTGCCGCCTGTTTCGCCTCGCTCCATTCTCTTCTTTATTCTGTAATTGTAAATTACATTGTATAGAATCAGGATTAATCCAATAAAAAATGCAAAAGTCAGAATCATCAACGCTAACAAAGGTATAAACATACTAAAACCTCCTTAAATACCAAATTCACTCTTAAAAATATAGTAGTAACTGCGGGTTACATCTACCCTGCTTCCATCAGAAAGTGTCAGAATAAATTTCTGAGAAAGGGCTGAGCGTATACCCCTAACCTGCTTCTTTGCAATTATCACCGAATTGCTGATTCTCAGAAATTCTTCGGGGCTGAGTACCTTTTCCAGTTGCCACAAGCGATCTGCACACCTGTATACCTTATCCTTGGTGTGGAGTAAAATATCGTGTCCCATACTCTCGATATACACAATCTGACTTACAGGTATATGACAGGATACTTCCTCGTCCCTTGCACAAACGAACTCTGCATATATGTTTCTTTCTGTCAGCACAAAGGGTGCATCATCTGCAATTTCAAATCCCAGAGATAAAAGTTTCTGCTCTATTTCTTCATATTTTTCTTTACTTATTGATAAACTGATTTTCACACATATTCTCCTTTCAGAAAAATGTAAATGTGATCCCGGAATCTCTTTACGTGTATACAATATCATCACAAAATCAGAAAATCAACAAATCGGAACAACTTACATTTTATTCAACACAAATTGCAAAAACACCAGAAAAACATTGAAAATTCCATGATATAGTAGTATAATACAGAAAAACTTTTTTGAAGAAGGTGACCATCTTGAAATCCTACAAAAACAACACCCTCGTTAAAATGGTACTGTGTGCCCTTTTTGCATCTCTGTGCTGTGTGGCAACAATGATAATCCAGATTCCCACTCCCACAGGCGGGTTTCTCAACTTGGGTGATGCCATTGTTATTCTCTCTGCTTTTATGTTAGGTCCTGTGTACGGTGCCATCGCTTCAGGACTTGGCTCTGCCCTTGCAGATATCTTTGCAGGATATGCTCAGTACGCCCCTGCAACCTTTGTTATCAAGGCTCTTATGGCACTTTGCGTCTGCCTTGCACTTAGACTTGCAAAGAACATCATAGAAAAAAAGCCCGGTCTTTCTATCCTCTTTACCGCTATGGGCGGAGTTTTTGCAGAAATTATAATGATAGCGGGTTATCTGCTGTTTGAAGCAGTTATTCTTGGATATGGTGCCGGTGCATTCGCCTCTGTGCCTGCAAACTCTATGCAGGGTATGGCAGGAATTGTGGCAGGTACGCTCCTCACAGAAATCATGAGAAAAGCCAAAATCAAAGAAAAGTTTATAAATTAAATTTAAACTGTTTATACCGACCTTGCAAGGTCGGTATTTTTTTTATTGAAAAACTCCGTCTGATGTGATACTATATATAATGTATAAATATTTTGTTTTCACATTTTGGAAAGGGTGATATGAGATGGCTCTTATTGCTAAAAAAATCAAAGGCACAGAGGATATACTTCCTCGTGACAGTTATAAATGGCAGTTTATTGAGAAAATACTCTCTGATGAAGCACGAGTTTACGGCTTCTCTGAAATCCGCACTCCTGTTTTTGAGCAGACTGCTCTTTTTCAGCGGGGTGTTGGTGAGGGTACAGATGTTGTGCAGAAGGAGATGTACACCTTTGAGACAAAGGGCGGTGAATCCCTGACACTCCGTCCCGAGGGTACAGCAGGTGCCGCAAGAGCACTCCTTGAGCATGGTCTTTACAACGATGGTCTGCCCATCAAGGCACACTACTTCACAACCTGCTACCGCTACGAAAAACCTCAGGCAGGCAGACAGCGTGAGTTCCACCAGTTTGGTATGGAGGTTTACGGTGCATCTGACCCTATTGCAGATGCAGAGCTTATCTGTGTTGCAAGTTCAATTTTTGAGAGACTTCAGCTTGAGGGTATCAGACTTGAGATAAATTCTATCGGTTGTCCTGAGTGCAGAAAGAACTACCACAATGCACTCAAGGCGTATTTTGCTCAGTTCACAGATACTCTCTGCTCAACCTGTATGTCCAGACTTGAGAAGAATCCTATGAGAATTCTTGACTGCAAGAGTCCTGTGTGCAAGGAGATTGCCGCAAACGCTCCCAAGATTACAGACTTCCTCTGCGAGGCTTGTGACGACCACTTCAAAAAAGTTCAGGCATACCTGAATGCGGCTGACATCAAGTTCACCGTCAATCCTTCCATCGTTCGCGGTCTTGACTACTACACCAACACAGTTTTTGAGTTTATCTCTGACAGTATCGGCGCTCAGTCAACAGTATGCGGCGGCGGCAGATACAACGGCCTTATTGAGGAACTGGGCGGTAATCCCCTGCCCTCTTTAGGCTTTGCAATCGGTCTTGAGCGACTTCTGATGGTTATGGAGGCTCAGGGTATTGAGATTCCCGCTCCTGAGAAAGATATGCTCTACATTGCCGCTCTGGGTGACAAGGCTCAGCTTAAGGCTTTTGAACTTGTAAGAGTTGTCCGCGAAACAGGACTTCAGGCTCAGTTTGACATTGTTGGCAGAGGTCTCAAGGCTCAGATGAAGTACGCCAACAAAATCGGCGCAAAGTTCTCTATGGTACTGGGCGATAACGAGATTGAAAACGCAAAGGCTATTCTCAAGAATATGGAAAGCGGTGAGCAGACAGAGGTTTCAATCGATGATGCTCACGTATTCATTGAGAATCTGCTTTCAGCAGACCTTGCATCAGAAATAAACTGATAAATTAATCCTTTTTATATCGTAGGGGGCGGCGCCCTCGACGCCCCGAATTTAGAATTATCAGAACAAGGAGAGATATATTATGGCAGATTTTATGACAGGACTTAAAAGAACCACATACTGCGGTGACCTTCGGGACAATAACATCGGACAGGAGGTTACCGTTTGCGGTTGGGTACAGAAGCAGCGTGACCTGGGTCAGCTTGTGTTTGTAGACCTTCGTGACCGCACAGGTATTGTTCAACTTGCTTTTGACGATACAACAGACAGAGAGATTTTTGAGAAAGCACAAGGACTTCGCAGTGAGTATGTAGTCTGTGCCAAGGGTACTGTCCGCGAGAGAAGCTCCAAGAACACAGAAATCCCCACAGGAAACATCGAGATTGATGTGTGCGACCTGCGCCTCCTCTCAAAAGCAGAGACAACTCCCTTTGAGATTCTTGACGACCTGAATACAAACGAGGAACTCCGTCTTCGTTACAGATACCTTGACCTTCGCCGCAGACCCTTGCAGAAGAACATTATGATGAGAAGCGAAATCTGCAAGTCTGCCCGTGACTATTTCTACGAGAACGGCTTTGTTGAGATTGAAACTCCCATGATGATGAAGTCTACTCCCGAGGGTGCTCGTGACTACCTTATTCCTTCCAGAATTCACAAGGGTTCTTTCTATGCTCTGCCCCAGTCACCCCAGATTTACAAGCAGCTTCTTATGCTCTCAGGCTTTGACAGATACATCCAACTTGCCCGTTGCTTCCGCGATGAGGACCTGCGTGCAGACCGTCAGCCCGAGTTCACACAGATTGATATGGAGCTTTCCTTTGTTGATGTTGAGGATATTCTTGAGATTAACGAGGGACTTATGAAGAGAATTTTCAAGGATGTTCTGGGCAAAGACCTCCCCACTCCCTTTGAGCGTATGAGCTACAAAGAGGCTATGGAGCGTTTCGGCTCTGACAAGCCCGACATCCGCTTTGGTATGGAAATTCAGAATATCTCCGATATGGTTGCAAACTGTGGCTTCGGTGTGTTCACAGGTGCTATTGAGGCAGGCGGCTCTGTCCGTGCTATCGTTGCAAAGAACGCTGCAGGTGTTTACACCCGTAAAGAAATCGACAAACTCACAGAGTATGTACGCGGTATCGGTGCAAAGGGCCTTGCCTTTGTAAGATGGGTTGAAGATGCTCCCTCCTGCTCCTTCGCAAAGTTTATGGCAGAGGGTGAACTTGAAGCTATCCTCTCTCGCCTTGGTGCAGAAAAGGGTGACGTTGTTCTCATCGTTGCAGACAAGGACTCTGTAACTCTGCCTGTGCTTGGCGCACTGAGAGGTATGGTTGCAAAGCGTCTTGACATTATCCCTGACGAGTACAAGTTCCTGTGGATTGTTGACTTCCCCTTCTTTGAGAAAGACGAAGAAACCGGCGAGTGGGTTGCAATGCACCATCCCTTTACAATGCCTAAGGAAGAGTGCCTTGAGTACCTCGACACAGACCCCTCCAAGGTTATTGCAAAGGCTTATGACCTTACCCTCAATGGTGTTGAGCTTTCTTCGGGCTCTATCCGTATCTCAAACCCCGAACTTCAGCAGAAGATGTTCAGAGCCCTGAAGATGACCGATGAAGAGATTGCTCTTAAATTCGGCTTCCTTGTAGATGCTTACAAGTATGGTGCTCCTCCTCACGGCGGTATGGGTATCGGTCTTGACCGTATCACAATGATTCTCTGCGGTGCAGATTCACTCCGCGATGTTACTGCATTCCCCAAGGTACAGAACGCATCCGAGCTTATGTCTCAGTGTCCTGCTCCTGTTGATAAAGAGAGTCTTGATGTTCTGGGCCTTTCAATTGTTGACACATCAGAAGAATAACCCATAATTTATGCCCCGGACTTATCACCAGAGATTTGTTCGGGGTTTCCATTAATATAAAAAAGAAGTGATTATATGAAACTTTCAGAACTCTTCGCAAAAGATAAACCTACCCTTTCCTTTGAGGTTTTCCCACCTAAAACCAGCGACCTTTACGAAAAAGTTGAACAGGCGGCTCATTCCATAGCCGCCCTTAACCCTGACTATATGAGTGTTACCTACGGAGCAGGCGGTGGTACAAGCCAATATACCATATCCATTGCAGAAAATATCGAAAAACAATATAAGGTTCCAACACTTGCTCATCTCACCTGCGTTTCCTCTACAAAAGAAACTGTACACACTCAGCTTGAAAACCTGAAGAAAGCAGGTATTGAGAATATCCTTGCTCTACGAGGCGATATCCCCAAAGAAGGCAGACTTGCACACGACTACACCTACGCATCTGAACTTATCAGAGAGATTGTTGAAGCGGGAGGTTTCTGCATTGGCGGTGCCTGTTATCCCGAGGGACACCTTGAGAGCGAAAGTCTTGAGGATGATATTATAAACATCGGCAAAAAAGTTGAGGCAGGTTGTTCTTTCCTGACAACCCAGATGTTCTTCAGTAACGATATCCTCTACTCCTACATCGACAAACTCCGCAAAAAAGGTATCTTTGTACCTGTTGTGGCAGGTATTATGCCTATTACCAACGCAAAACAGATTTATCGCTCCTGCGAGTTATCAGGTACAGTACTCCCAAAACGATTTATAAGAATTGCTGAGCGTTATGGTGACAACCCCGATGCTATGAAACAGGCGGGTATTGCCTACGCAACCGAGCAGATTATTGATTTGTACGCATCAGGAGTTAAGAATGTACATGTTTACTCTATGAACAAGCCTGATGTGGCACAGAAGATTCAGGACAATCTCTCTGAAATCATCAAGGGGTAAACTATGACTCAGGATATCGGAACAATAAATCTTGATGGAGAAAAACTGTGCATCCCTCTTAAGGACATTATCCGCTACTCAGGTTGCAGACAGAGCGAAGACGAAAAAATCTGTAAACTATGCAAAGAAGCCTCAGAGGAATTATGCACCTATATTACTCCCCGTGCTGTATATGCGTTGGCGGATGTAACTTTTACAGGCGATGAAGCAGACTTCGGCTTCTGCAAATACAAAAGCAAATCCCTCAAAACCTTCCTGGGCGGAGATTGCGCAGTCTACATCTTTGCGGCTACTGTGGGACTTGGTGCAGACAGGCTTATCTCCCGTTATTCACTCATACAACCCAGCCGCGCAGTTATCACAGACGGCTGTGCAACTGCGGCAATAGAGAGTTTCTGTGATTATATATGCAGGGATATTTTCCTCACAGACGAACAGGCAAGGTTTTCTCCCGGATACGGAGATTTACCCCTTGAAATGCAGAGGGATATACTTAACTACCTTGATGCAAGTCTTAATATAGGTCTTTCAATGACCGACTCATACCTACTTACTCCCACAAAATCCGTCACCGCTATTGTTAAGAAAATTCGGTGACATACCCTTTCATAAAAAGGATTGATATTATGACAATTCGTGAAAAACTAAAGAGTTCTTTCATCTTCTTTGATGGTGCTATGGGTACCGAACTTCAGAAAAGAGGACTTAAAACAGGTGAACTCCCTGAGAGGCTTAACATAACAAACCCGGAGGTAATTAAAGAAATCCACCTTGCTTACCTTGAGGCAGGCAGTGATGTTATATCCGCAAACACCTTCGGTGCAAATCCTCTGAAGTTTTCAGGTGAGGAACTGGAAGCTGTAATAAATGCCGCCTTTGACTGTGCTGAAAACGCAGTAAAAAAAGCAGGGGGCAAAAAGCGTTACATTGCCCTTGATATTGGCCCGCTTGGTAAAATCCTCAAACCCTTTGGAGATTTACCCTTTGAGGATGCGGTGGATGCCTTTGCACAGGTGATAAAAATCGGCGAAAAAAGAGCAGATGTAATTCTCATTGAAACAATGAACGATGCCTATGAGACAAAGGCTGCTGTACTTGCAGCCAAGGAAAATTCAAACTTACCTGTTTTTGTCACCAATGTTTACGATGAGAAAGAAAAACTTATGACAGGCGCAGATGCTCTGTCTATGATTGCACTTCTTGAGGGACTTGGCGTTGACGCTATTGGTATGAACTGCTCTCTTGGACCTAAGAAGATGAACGAAATCCTCAGGACTTTTGCAAAGTACAGTTCAACGCCCCTGATGATAAGCCCCAACGCAGGTCTGCCCCGTACAGAACAGGGTAAAATTATCTTTGATGTATCAGCAGAAGAATATGCAAAGGAAATGGTGCAGTCTGCAATCATCGGTGCAAGAGTGCTTGGTGGCTGCTGCGGTACATCTCCCGAATATATAAAGGCTATGGTTTCTCTCCTTGAAAATTCACAGCCACAGGAGATAACAAAGAAAAATCACTGCCTTGTTTCATCCTACACCCACGCAGTAGAATTCGCCGACACCCCTGTAATTATCGGAGAGCGCATCAACCCCACAGGAAAAAAGAAGGTTAAGGAAGCCCTCCGGGCAGGGGATATGGCGTTTATCCTCCGCGAAGGTGTTGCACAGGTGCAGAGAGGCGCCCAGATTCTGGATGTAAACTGCGGTCTGCCCGAGATTGACGAGGCACAGGTAATGAAAAATGTTATCGAGGCTTTGCAGAGTGTCACCGACACACCTCTGCAGATAGACACCTCTGACCCTGTTGCCCTTGAGAGAGCTCTGCGTGTTTACAACGGAAAACCTATGATAAACTCCGTCAACGGCAAAAAGGAATCTATGGAAACCGTGTTCCCCCTTGCAAAGAAATACGGCGGTGTTATAGTTGCCCTCACTCTTGACGAAAACGGCATTCCCGATAGCCCACAGGGTAGAGTGGAAATTGCAAAAAGAATAATCGAAACTGCAGAGAGCTACGGCATCCACAGGAAAAACATTGTGGTTGATACTCTTACAATGGCAATCAGCGCTGACGAAAACGCCGCAAAGGTTACACTTGAAGCTATCAAAGAGATAACTGCTATGGGGGTGAAAACCGTACTGGGTGTTTCAAACATCTCCTTCGGTCTGCCCCACAGAGATTATGTAAACTCACAGTTTTTCTCCTTAGCACTGAGATGCGGTCTTTCCTCTGCAATTATGAATCCCCACTCCGAGCAGATGATTTACACCTGCAGAGAAAGTTTCAGC
>SVPX01000064.1 GCA_015065665.1 Oscillospiraceae bacterium
AAGTACACAGGCAAAGTAGTTATCAACATAACCGAATGGGCCGACAAGCCCCTCAACAGTTATTTCAGAGCTTTTTCTTACTTCATTATGGACAGAATTCTGGAGTATGGAGAAGACAGCGTTGCTCTTATCTGCGAGACAACCTGTGTTCCTGAATTCATTGAGAATCTGGAGACACAGTATGACTGCAGAATCAGACTTGTGGATGTAGGTGTAAAGAACCGAGAGAACACCACAAGAGTCATCGGTTTTATCCCCTATGCTGACAACTACCGCAAGGACAGAGCTAAGGAGGCTTAATATGTACGAATCAAAGTATAGCAAATATGTAACCTATTCAAACACAAGATTTGCAGAGGAAGAAGAACTCCTCCGCACCCTCTCACCCATTACAAAGGGTGCAGGTGTACCTCTTTACGAGAAAGACGGCATTGTCTATGTTGACAGCAGAGACAACCATTCCATTGTCATCGGTGGTACAGGATGCGGCAAAAGCCGAGCCTCCTGCAAAACCAATATCAGGTCTGTAATTGCAAACGGCGAAAGTGCAATCATCAACGATCCCAAGGGTGAACTGTTCAAGGCTACTGCAGGCTATGCACAGGCTATGAACTACAAAGTCAATGTGCTTAACCTGAGAAACCCCGAGAAGAGCCACCACTGGAACCCTCTCAATATGATTTACGAATACTATCAGAGGGGACAGTTATCCCGCGCACAGCAGGCAATCGATGACTTTGCCACCGAGCTTATGTCAAAAACCGCAGACCAAAGCGACCGTTACTGGGATACAGTTGCGTCTGCTTTCTTCTCACGACTCATGGAACTATGCCTGTATTTCTCAAAAAAACCCGAACACTTCACTCTTGAAAACATTCTTCCCCTGTGTAGCGAAACAGCACAGAACACCGTAAGAGCAATGCTTGACAGCGTTGACTGTGTATCCGGGGCAATCAAATCAGGCATCGAGAGCGTTATCGGCTTACAGGCGGAAAAAACAAAGAGTTGCATTTATGGTATACTCCAGACAGGTATCAACACACTTGTCAAAAGTTCATCTCTTCTGAGTCTGTTCAACCAAAACGAAATCGATTTCCGTCAGATGGCGCAGGAGCCTGTAATCACCTACATCATATATCCTGACGAAAAAGAAGCTATGAACAATGTTGTAAAGGTGTTTCTGACTCAGGCATACACCACCTTTGTTGATGTATGCACAGAGCGTAGCGATGACAGACTTCCCATAAGAATGAACTTCATCCTTGACGAATTCTCCAACCTTACCAAAATCGAAAACTTTGACAATAGAATTTCAGAATCCCGCTCAAAGAACATCCGCTATCACCTGTACTGCCAGAGTATGAATCAGTTAAGCGAGAAGTACGGAGACAGGGTTGCTCAGACTATCCTCAGCAACTGTACATCCTGGACCTGCTTCAGTTCAAAGGAAAGTGTATTCCTTGAGAACATATCCCGACTCTGCGGTACAGTTATGGACTACAATGGAAACACACAACCCCTTATCTCTACTGCAGAAATCCAGTATCTGGAGAAAGGTGAAGATGCTGTTGAAGTCCTCGTTCTCAGACAGGGTGTACGCCCCTATGTAACCCCTCTGCCCTACTATGACAAACTCTATAAGGATAACCTTACTCCCCCTGAGATTACAACTTCCGCTTGTGTTAACACAGTTAGACTTTACCCTATATCCTGGGTGCAACTTGCAAAGGATTATCAGGATAAATCTTTTGCTAGAAACTACACACGCAGAAGCAACGCATCCTAACCGATGTACTACCAACTTATATATCCCCATAAAAAGGAGGTTTTGCTGTGAACTATGTAGTATCTGATTTACATGGTTATCCCTTGGAACGACTGAAGAAAGCACTGTCTGTTGCAGGTTTTTCTGAGAGTGACCGACTCTATGTACTGGGTGATTGCATCGACCGAGGCTATGATGGTCTTAACATCATCCGTTATATAATGACAAAACCCAACATCACTCTGATTCAGGGTAATCACGAAGCAATGCTCCTTGAGAACCGCACACTCTTTGATGGTGACCGTATTCCCAGCGCTTCAGACCTTGTGGGAGAAAGACGCCGTGCATACTCAATCTGGGTTTCAAACGGGGGATACTCCACTATGGACGCTATGCAGCAATACACTCATGCTCAGATTAAATATATTCTGGAGTTTCTTGACAAAGCTCCCCTCTACAAGGAAATTGAAGCCGGCGGCAAAACCTACATACTGACTCACAGCGGACTGGGAAATTTCCGGGAGGATAAGCCCCTTTGCGACTATACTCCTCACGAACTGCTGTGGACACGCCCTCCCCTTGACACACGATATTACGAGGACGGCAGAATAGTTATCTTTGGTCACTCTCCCACAGTTATGTATGGTGACGAATACAGAGGCAGACCAATTATCACCGACACATGGATTGATATTGACACAGGTGCTTCCAAGGGACTTTCTCCTCTGTTGCTTCGTCTTGAAGATATGAAGAAGTTTTACTTCTGAGTTCCCATGTATATCATTAATCCCCCGACAGGATTCAAACCTCTGTCGGGGGATTCTTTATGTACAAAAATGGCTGTCTTCACACAAAGTAAAGACAGCCGTTTGTCGGTTTATATTATGTAATTACAATATTATCTGAATATGTATGCTTTGCAGATTAATAACCGCCCATATCATAGATATCGGTTACACCCTCTATATCCTTGTTTGCAACCTCAATAAAAACAACCCTGTAGTTCATATCATCAGTACCGCCATCGCCGGGTGAAGTAATTTTTCTGTAAATACACAGCGTATTTTCCTCAACGACCAGTCGCTTGTACTCTTGTCTGAAACTTCCGCTGGAAAGAGGAACGAATTCCATAATCACAGAGTTTTTCTCAAAGAACTCATCGTTGTATTTTTCCCCTCTCTCAGGTTTTTGGAAGTTATTGCCATCAGCGCTGTCATGTACAAGGGACAATACCTCATCCATTTTTTCCGGGGAATCTGCAAGAAAAATCTGAGTCCCTGAATCACCCGGATCATGATACCAACTCTGCACTCTTTGGTCAAGAGCAACTGTAAAGTCAATCTCACCCTCGTAGCTGCAGTCCTGTACAACATCAAAATCCTCTACATCTGCAATATCCTTGTTTGCAACCTCAATAACTGCCACACGGTAATTCATATCGCAGGTATGAGCTCCTGAGGGTATCTGAACCGTTCTGTATATGGTCAGAAAACCATCTTCCACAACAAGTCGGTCATAATCCAGAGAGTAGCTTCCGCTTCCAAGAGAAGCAAAAGCAACAAACAGAGAGTTATCTTCAAAAAACTCCTCGTTATATATTTCAGAGTCAAACCAACTACTGATATCATCAAACAGAAGGTCAAGAACGTTATTAAGCATCTCAGGTGACTTTACAAGGTAAACAACATCCTCCATATCATAATCGTTGGGACTTTCCCAACCGGAAACTCTGTCCTCGTAAGCCAGATGAAAGTAAATCTCTCTTTCGCCTGTCACAGGCTCTGAGGTATCGGGAGGCTCGGGCAGTACATATAAATCACGCATTACCTCCCACTGAGAACCAACCTTTCTGACAGGAACAAACACATCCCCATGTTTGAAGTCTCCTGCCCATACTTCCTTGGTCTGCTCGTTTGCATAAACAGAGTTAAAGATAATCAATTCTGCATCTGCCGGAACTGCTGCTTTGTATAAATTGCCGCTGCTTTCCTCAAAGATAAGCTCCATACTCACTCCGGGCCACTGAGGATACTTCTCATAGTCTGCAGCGCTGTAGTAAAAAATGTAAATACCCTGCCAATCCTGTGTATCTTTGAAGTATATATCTATTGTATCGTATTCAGGAACTGTAGTTGTTATTTCCTCTTTACCATAATATTCGTATCTTGTATTGAGTTCAAACTCTGTAACACCCTTAACATCCTCTTTGTTAACCTCAACAATAGCATACTGATAATTCATATCAGGAGTAGGTGTAACGTGACAATATCTTGTTCTGTCAACGATGAGTTTATTTCCGCTGACAGATATTTTGTTAATACGCTGGGAGTCTGTACTACCGCCAACAAAACTGATGTAAATAAGGAAACTGTGAGTTTCAAAGTATTCCTCATCAAACTGGTCAGGCACAAGATAATTGCCGTCCTCATCCTTGAAGATATACTCCCATGCATCGTGGAATTCCTGCACAGTATCTGCAATCATAAACACAGGCTCTTCACCACCGGAGTAACCCCAGAGTCTGTCCATATCCACAAGAGTAAAAGGAATATCTTCATAAGTCATAGGTATTGAAGGACTTGGCTCAGTTGCGTCAGTTGTGTTGTCCTCGTCGGATTCAAACACATCTTCTGTGCGTTCATCAAACTTTGTAACACCCTCTATATCCTCTTTATTAACTCCAATAACAGAAAACTGATAACACATATCATCCGTACAGATTTCGGGTATAAATATAGTTCTGTCAACAATAAGTTTATCGCCGCCAACAGAGATGTTATCAATAGTCTTCGTGTTGGAGCTTGAGCCAATCTCGCTCAGATACAGAATCAGAGAGTGAGTTCTAAAGTACTCATCATCAATATCCTCAGGCAGAAGATATTGCTCACCGCTTTCTGAGAAGATTTTTCTCCATTCCTCATAGAAAGCATCCTTTGAATCCGCAACGGCAAACACAGGCTCTGCTGCCCAGGGATTACCCCAGTAATAGTAACATTTCTCCGCACTTACAATCTCAAAAGGAATATCACGGAATGCCTCAGGCTCTGTGGGCTCAGTCTCAGTTACCTCTGTGGTTGCTGTAGTTTCAGGAATATCAGGCTCTTCCTGAGACAGGTCATACATAAAGTACTCGCCGATTTCAACCCCCTGTGCAGAACACTCAGAATCAACCTCAGCAATATACTTCTGAATTGCAGTTGCATCCTTGATTGTAAGATTTGGTAAATCAGCCCCGTCAAGGTCGCCGTCAACATTTGCAACAACACGCTCTCTGTAATTGAGAGTAACAAGACAGGCAATATACTTCTGAATCAGAGTAGCATCTTTAACATTAACCCCATCTGAATTATCTGTGTCACCAAGCATAAGTTTGATTGCAACAGGCACAAGACCATCAATAGCCGCCTCAAGTTTTATGCGGGCTTCTTCAACCTCGCTCTGGCTCTGTCCGTAAAGCATTGCACCCATAGCATCTGAATATGCCTCTTTGTATCTGTCGATGCTTTCTTTGGTAAAAATACCGCTTTGTAAGACCTCATTTCCTCTGTCTATAACCTTTGAGATAGCTTCCTTGTCCAGGTTGACATGCTGAAGATTCTGAAGAGCATTTCTGATATCATCGATAGCAGTCTGCACCTGTTCATCAGTAGCGTACTTATTCTCAAACACAGCCTTGCCCCTATCCATAGCATCCATATACGCCGCTACGGAAGATGCCGTATAATTACTGCCCGGGGGAATCATATTTGTATACGCAAGGCTGTAAAGTTCTTCCCTGATATCTGTGTACTCTGTAGCACCTGATACAGCCATAGGTGTAAGCAGAGAAAACAGCATCAGCACCGCAAGAAGTAACGACATCAGTTTTTTAGTTTTCATACATAACACTCCTTTGTAATGAAATCTAGTTTATATAGAGAGATTTGTTTCTCCTTCTGTATATAATACAAACCAGGAACACAAAATCTCACACAATATTAAGATAAATTTTTATTTTATATAACAGGCACCGGGATATCGGGGAAGTTACACGGTGCCTGTACCAAACTCTCTGCTTTTTACGCAGAGAATATCGGGGGCATTATAAACTGTCAGTAATACCTGCAATAAACTTCTGCACTTCTGTGGCATCCCTCACAGTAATCTGACCGTCAGTATCCACATCCGAGTTTTTGTAGTCAAAGTCATCTGCGTTTTCGTCAATGAGTTTTGCCACATAACATTGGATATTGGTAGCATCCTTGATGTTAACCTTGTTATCCTTATTGGAGTCTCCCACCATCCTTATATTCCAGGCAAGAGAGAGAAGCTCCTTTTTATTATCACATACAAAGTTGTTTGTCTTTATAACCTTACCGCTTTCAAAGTCTGCCATACCCTGGGTACTGCCTATATAATATCCGTCATCTTCATCACTCACATAAGGCGGCACCGTCCATTCAGGTATTGTACTATCCACAGAAGGTGGGGTGTTGGGACCATCTGTTGGCGGAGTAAAAGGATCATTATCATATCCGCCGATGTATGTACCTGCACCAAAAAATGCATCATAAGCCACATTTTCAATCTTTCTATCACCGAAAATATAAATCTCTTTCAGATCCTTACAATAAGCAAAAGCAAGTTTGCCAATCTCGTTCACATCATAGTAGAAGGCAATACCCACAAGTCCGCTATGGTAAAAAGAATACTCACTTATACGCTGCACTCCCTCAGGCAGATATATATCTTTAAGTTCCTTGCAGTAACTGAACATTCCCTTGGGGATTGTCTTTGTATTCTCAGGAAGCGTTACCTCCTTAAGCCTTGTGCAACCATAAAACATATAAGCACCCAAAGAAGAATTATCACCTGCAAAAGTAACACTCTCAAGGTTCATACAATCCCTGAACACACCTGCTCCCACAGTCTTTAAGCTATCCGGCAACCGAACTGTCACAAGAGATGTGCAATAGAAAAACGCCTCATTCTCAATATTCTCAACACCCTCAGACACAACAAGTTCTGTAACATCGGTACCGTAAAAAGCGTACTCACCGATTGTCTTTACAGGCATATCATCTATGTATGCAGGGACGGTAACCTTACCTCCATCACCAAGGTAATAGCAGATAATAACTGTGTTATCCTCTGCCACCTCATAGATATATTCATTGTTATTAAATAGTTTTCTCTGTGTCTCCAAGGCGGCTGTGGATAAGACAACACCACATAGCAACACCAGACACAGCAAAACCGCAAATATCCTTTTCATAAACTGTCCCCCGATAGTTTTATTTAACATCCTTCATATTCTCTACTGTGTAAGTGTAGTCACAAAGTCGAAGTATATCCCCCTCTACCTCAAACACACACCATACATTCCCCTGTAACTTATGCTCTGAATTGTACACTCCTATACACTCATTCCCCTTGTACAGAGTGACCACAGCACCGCTGTTTGCAATATCCTTGTCCTGTCCTTCTTTAAGGCTTGAATAAGAAGCAACAGAGAATCTGAACACTGCCCCATCTTCTGCATTGAATGTAATAGTTTCGGGAGTATCAGGTTTATCACTGTCCACATCAAGGGTAGCAATCACCTGTCCATCTTTATTCTCAATATCGCTGTTAAAGTAGTCTAGTCTTTCAACCCTATCAGAAGCAGTAACGGTAAGAATTGCATCAAGGTCCATATCCTCAGACCACTGAAGCACCGCTCTGTAGGTATCCTCATTCATCACAGGGCTGACATAAATATTCTCATTATCTATGCTCTCGGTGGCGGTGATATATCCATCAAGGCTCACCTGTGCAGTACATTCCTCTGTGCTGGGAATTGTAACCGCAACCTGACCGTTTTCGTCAGTATACGCTTCGTATACCTTGCCATTCTTATCCTTGAGAGTTTCACCTGTCTTTGAGAGGAATGTAACTCTTGCACCCTTTATCCTGCTCAGATTGGTTGCGCAAGAAACAGTAAAACGCACTTCCTTTAAAGGCGGAGTTAAATTTCTCACAGAGAACATAACACTCAAGGCCACAGCAATAATAAGCACCGCCGCTACCATACTGCCTATAAACTTAACTCTTGATTTCTGAGCTAAATCAACGGATGTTATCTTCCCTGTAACACCGCTTTTTTTCTCTGCGTTATCAAAATCCTCACTCAGAGCAGAGAGGATTTTTTCTTTGTAATTTTCAGGGAACTTTATGCTGTTCACAGAATTTCTGTATTCGTCATAGAATCTTTCATTCATAGAAAAAATCATCTCCTAACTTAATTCTGAGCAACTCCCGACCTCTTTGCAGTCGGGTAGACACCGCTGACTCGGTGCGACCTATAATCTTTGCAATTTCTTTCTGACTATATCCTTCATAGTAGAACAGATGTATAACAATCCTGTATTTTTCGGGAAGAGTACTTACAACCTCCCACAATCCCGAGGAGTAAGTATCATTGGTAGCGAGAGTTTCATCCAAGGGTGTGTAGCCTTTTTTGTATGCAGAATTCACATAGTTTTTGCAGATATTCACAACTACTCTGAGAAGCCATGCTTTCTCATGCTCCTGCGATTCAAAGGCAGGTGCTTTTCTGATATACCTGAGAAAAGCCTCCTGCACCATATCCTGGGCATCATCCATATTCTTTGTGTATGTAAAGGCAACACGCATAAGGCTGTCGCCGAATTTCTCAATCGCCTGTGCAACACTTTTTTTGTTACGGGACAAACTCTCACCCCCTCTGTAAATAATACAAATCAGAATAAAAAAACATCTCAGATTTTATTAAAATATTTTTTGGATTTCTATACTAATAATATACCAACTGCCACAAAAAATCCAGTAGCATATATCTTTAACCCCTGTTCACCCCTTATTTTCCACCCACACTCACAAATACACAACACTTGCCACCCGCTTTCACCTATTGCCTGTCTTATCCCCGTAATCAAAAAAGACACATAAAACAAAAAGACCTTCCTCATTGTAGAGGAAGGTCTGAATGTGATATAAAATTATCTTACAGAGATTTTGTCTGAACCCATAAAGAGTGTGATTTTGCTGCTTGTCTTTTCTGCAGCCTTTGTGGGAATGTAGATGCAGCCTCTGATAACGTGAGTCTCTGTCTCACCGGGCTCAAGGTCAAAACTGAGAGAGTAAAGACCAAGGCCTGCAGCCTCACGGGATGCCCAGCTGATGTCAGAATTAAGATTGTACCACTGGCCATCTTTTGATGTGTACATCATAAAGTTGGAGTCAACCTTACCGCCCTTGCACTTAACTGCGGGAACAAACTCAAACTTTGCTATATCAGAGTCCTCAACCTCGCTGCCTGTGTATGTGTACTCAATTACAAAGTACAGCAGGCTGTTACCGCCGGGAGCAACAAAATCCTTGTCACCTGCACCATCAGGAGTAAAGAAATCAGCGTCTGTATCTGCACCGTACTTGATGCTGTCTACAACCTTTGCTTCTTTAATAACATAAGAAAAGTTACCTGAGTTAATTGTTTCACCGATTTCGTAAGTCTTGCCACAAGCACAAAGTGATACGCACATCACAATTGCCAGAACTAAAGCTATAATTTTTTTCATCTTTATACATCCTTTCAGCAGGAAATTAATAATACATTGTATATAATATTAGTCTTTTGATAAAAAGTCAAGAGTTTACAAGGAATGTTCATATATTTACATGTAAATTTTGAAAAGAAGGCAAATTTATTCCCCGATTTTAAGGTCAGCTACAAGAGACGCCTGTTCAAGCAGCCACTGCGCCGCCTGATTTATCCCCTCGCTGCTGAAATCAAACTTTGCTTCCTTATAGTCCACACACTTGCATCCCTGAGAAAAAGGCAACTGTGTGTGACACTCTGCCTTGATAATGATAATCTCTTCTTCAGCACCCTCAACCTGCTCATCCATAGCATAGACTTTATAGTTGAATGTAGTGTATCTTATTGAGCCATGCTCAGGGTCAGTACCCAGCGAGCCTGTAAAAATATTTCTTGCAGGTCGGTTGTCTGCAATCTGATGAAACCAGCTCATCTGAGGCAGTTTAATTTCCATATAATCCCTCCTGTACATTAATCCGAAATCTAATATATATTTTAACAGAAAAACTCATTTTTGGCAACAAACAAAAAGCGTATTGCAAAAGAAAACCCGCAATACGCTTATGAATAATTTATCTGTTTTGCAGTGTATGCTCAATATCAGCAATCTGTTCGTCAAGTTTCTCTATCCTCTTCTTAAGGTCGTAAATATCACCCACAAGGTTGCTCTTTGAACCTCTGAGGGACTCTGCTGTGTTATGTGCAGTCCTCTGCTTTTCGCTGAGCATAAAGAGTCTGATTAAAAGAGGAATAAGTATCACAAGTCCCAGACCATAAGCAAACACAAGAAACCCCGAAACAACATAAACCCATAAGGACGGATATGTAAATGCTTTTCTGCAGTTTTCTCCATCCTGCTCGGCTTTATGCAGGGCATCCTCAACAATTTCACGCTCTGTCATCTTCTCGTCAAGCTGACTCTGAA
>SVPX01000002.1 GCA_015065665.1 Oscillospiraceae bacterium
TGCTAATGGGGTTCTGCAACTCCTATGGCATAAGGAGAACACCTGCTAATGGGGGTTCTGCTATCCTATGGTATAAGAAGAACACCTGCTAATGGGGGTTCTGCTATCCTATGGTATAAGAAGAACACCTGCTAAGGGGGTTCTGCAACTCCTATGGCTTAAAGAAAACCCCATCTGCAAAAGGAATTGCCGACAGCAGATTTACAAAGGATTATGAATATTTACTCAGGACAGATATTATTACATAATAAAGTATAATATACATATAAAGCAAACGCAACAAAAATAAAGAAATTGTGATAAAACTAAGGAAAATTGTAATATTTCAGAATAAAAAAGTTTAAGTCCTGTTACATTATGGCAGAAATAAACTTAAATTTATTGCACTACCGCTTCAGTTGTGATAAAATGTCTTTATATACATTATTTTTGAGGAAAGCGTGATATAAATGGATTATACATTTGCAAACCGAATCTGTGGTCTGAAACCCTCTGCTATCAGAGAGATTTTCAAGTATGCTGCAGACCCTACAGTTGTTTCTCTCTCAGCAGGTAATCCTGCTCCTGATGCATTCCCTGCAGAGGCACTCAGAGAAATCTCCGAAAAACTTATGAAAGAAAATCCCGTACTTGCTCTGCAGTATGGGGTTACCGAGGGATATGCACCCTTAAGAGAATCTCTCAAGGTGTATATGAAGGAAGATTACAACATCGGCAGAAACTTTGATGACCTTGTTATCACCTCAGGTGCACAGCAGGTAATGGATTTGATGACAAAGGCACTTGTCAACGAGGGTGACGAGGTTGTGTGCGAGGCTCCCTCTTTTATCGGCTCTCTCAACACATTCCGCAGTTACGGTGCTAAACTCCTGGGTGTACCTATGGATGATGACGGAATGAATATGGAAGCTCTTGAGGAAACACTCAGAACTCACCACAAAATCAGATTTATCTATACAATCCCCACATTCCAGAATCCCTCAGGCATTACAATGAGCCTTCAGAAGAGAAAGCGTCTTTATGAACTTGCAAAGCAGTACAATGTGCTTATCCTTGAGGATAACCCCTATGGTGAGCTTCGTTACCGCGGCGAGACTCTGCCCACAATCAAGTCTATGGACGAGGACGGCATTGTTATATACGCAGGTTCTTTCTCAAAGGTTATCTCTCCCGGTATGCGTGTGGGTTGGTTTGTGGCTCCCAAAGAGGTTGCACAGAAACTCATCGTATGCAAACAGGGCAGCGATGTTCACACCAATATGTGGTCACAGGTTCTTTGCCACGAGTTTATGACAAAGTACGATTTCAAGGGACACCTCCAGTACCTCCGCGACCTTTACTCCAAAAAGGCTGAGTACACAATGGACCTGCTTAAGAAGAACCTTAAGGACAAAATCAGGTTTGGCGAGATTGATGGCGGTCTCTTTATCTGGTGTACCTTGCCCGAAGATGTGGATATGCCCACATTCTGCCTTGATGCAGTAAAGGCTAAGGTTTGTGTTGTACCGGGTACAGCCTTCCTTACAGACGAGTCTGAGGTTTCTCACAACTTCAGAATCAACTTCTCAACTCCCACAGACGAACAGCTCAAAAAGGGTATTGAGATTCTGGGCACACTTGCAGAGAAGCTTTAATCAGAAATTACCATCCCAAAAGGAGAATATATTATGGAACAGACAGTTAATCAGGATAAAAAGAAGATAGTTTACAGTGCTATTCAGCCCTCAGGTACAATCACTCTGGGCAACTACCTTGGTGCGCTGAGAAACTGGGTTATTATGCAGAACGAGGACGACAAGAAGTGCATCTACACTCTTGCTGACCTGCACACTATCACAGTCCGTCAGGAACCTGCCGCAATGAGAAAGAACGTGTTGGATGCCTATGCATCTATCCTTGCCTGCGGTATTGATGCACAAAAGAGCATCTTCTTTATTCAGAGCCACGTACCTGCTCACGCACAGATGGCATGGATTCTCAATTGCTACACACAGTTCGGCGAACTTTCCCGTATGACACAGTTCAAGGATAAATCTGCAAAACACGCAGACAACATCAACGCAGGTCTCTTCACATATCCTGCACTTATGGCTGCTGACATCCTGCTTTATCAGGCTGATTTAGTACCTGTTGGTGCAGACCAGAAACAGCACCTTGAACTTGCCCGTGATATTGCAGAGCGTTTCAACGGCAGATACTCTAACGTGTTCACAGTACCCGAGGGATTTATCCCCACAAACGGTGCAAGAGTTATGAGCCTGCAGGATCCCACAAGAAAGATGAGCAAGTCTGACGAGAATGTAAACGCTTGTGTATCTCTCCTTGATACTCCCGATACAATTATGCGTAAGTTCAAGCGCGCAGTTACCGACTCTGAGGCAAGAGTTTGCATTGGCGAGGGTAAAGACGGCGTTAATAACCTTATCGGTATTTACTCTGCAATTACAGGCAGAACTGCCCAGCAGATTGCTGATGAGTTTGCAGGCAGAGGATACGGGGACTTCAAGGCTGCAGTTGGTGAGGCTGTAGTTGAGGAGTTGAGACCTATCCGCGAGGAGTACGAGCGTCTTATTGCTGACAAGGGCTACCTTGAAGAGAGCTACCGTGCTGCAGCAGAGGTTGCTGACAGAATCGCACAGCGTACCCTTGACAAGGCTATGAAGAAGATTGGTTTTATCCACAGATGATTATGGTCCCTCTGCGTTCAGCAGAGGGATTTTTGTTTTTTTTAGAAAAATTTTCAAAATAGGTGTGAGTTTTCCTGGTGTTTTGCGTCTAAGTAGTGAAATAAGGGAAATCTTGCTTTTTGAAAGGAGCAAACATCATGGATAACGGTGCTTGTAGCTACCGCCGTTTTCTTGATGGAGATGATGAGGGCTTTGTAGAAATTATAAGAATATACAAAGACGGTATGATACTCTATCTTTGCGGCATTACGGGTAATATTTACCTTGCAGAGGATCTTACGGAAGACACCTTTGTAAAAATTATTACCAAAAAACCAAAATTTGCAGGAAAGTCTACATTCAAGACATGGCTTTATGCCATAGCAAGGAATGTGGCTCTGGATTATCTGCGCAAAAATAAGGGTGTAGTGTTGGTATCAACAGAAGATATCCACTCACTTGCAGGTGATATGGAGTCACTTGAGAGAGCGTACATAAAGGAAGAAGAAAAGATAGAACTGCACAGGGCTATGGATAATCTTATTCCTGACTACAGACAGGTTTTGTGGCTTGTGTACTTTGAGGGCTTTACTGCAAAGGAAGTTGCTGATGTTATGCACAAATCCTTGCATAGCGTAGAGACCCTTCTGTACAGAGCAAAACGCTCTCTGAAGGCAGAACTTGAGAAGGGAGGTTTTGTTTATGAAGGATTATAATGAAATGGCAGAGGCTGTATTTCGCCGCAGAGACGAATTTGTGGCAGCCCGTAAAAAACGAAATGGAATTATATTGAGAACAGGTGCATCCCTGTGCGCTCTTTTGTTGGTTGCAGTTGTGGGAGTAAGTGTATGGAAGGCACTTCCCGAGATTCCTGTGGTACCTCCCACAGAGCCTGAAACAACAGTAACAGAGAGAACTGATACAACAGGTACAAATGAAGCAGAGGACACAAAACCTCAGATTGATGTTACAGAAAGTGATAAGAATACTGACCCTGTGGAAAAGCCCACAGACAACACAAAGCCTGAGGGCAACAAGAAACCCGACAAAAACGAGACAACAGGAAATGAAGAAGTAACTCTCCCACAGGATCCTACAGAAACACAGAAACCTGACGCGGGTGATACTCCAAGTGCGGGATTCCCAACTGTAACGCTCCCACAGGATCCTACAGAGGTTACTGAAAATGGGGATATAGTGGAGGATACTACAGCACCAAGTCCCGGGGTAGACCCTACTGAGGCCACCTTGCCTGTGTGGACATATGCTCCTGACACAACAGCATTACCCATGGAAACAATAGCAACCGAAGTACCCGAAACAACGGTTGCGTGCGAAACCTTTGCGACGGAACCTCTACTTGGTCCTCTGTATATTGAGTGTGGAGGTAAGACCTACGAGGCGCAGTTTGGTAAAATAGTAAATCTGACGGTGGAACTTCAGGCAGATGAGTTTATAAAGTCTGCTGTGATTCGGACTCAGTATGGAGAATTTGGTGATTTGCTTCAGGTTATTGACCTGAGTAAGATAGGATTTACTGATAAGCAACGTAAAGAGGCACACCTGCCGAATCTTGGAGATGCGCCTGCTTTGATAGATTACTATGAAGTATGGCGGGGACAGAAAAATATCAACGTTCGTTTTGGAACGCTTAAAGATGAGGAGGCTCTTGATTTTACTGAGAAAAAGGTGCTGTTTACATTTTCGTTTCTAGTAGTGGATGAGGGCAATACGAAAATTGACATTATCCCTGACTCAATAAAAACAGTAAACGGAACTGACTATGTAGAGAATCACCAGCTTGTGGCAGAAGGTATAGAACTTGATATAAAAGTGGATATTTCCAGTAGTGCTGATATAGTGCGTCCCACACTCCCCGAGGAGGAAGAAATTATACCTGTACCGCCTGCAGAGGATAGCGATTTTACCTATCCTGCAGAAAGCACAGACGGTGACCTTGTGATAACCTGTCAGGGCAGAAAGTACAGCGCAGATATAGAGGATACAGTTATCTACACACTTGAACTTGAGGCAGATAAACCTATAGAGGGAATACAGTTGACCTTTGACTATGGAAACGCAGACCTTAAGCTGATTGAACCTAAACCTGCAGAGGGGACAAAGGGAGAGGTCTGGTTCCCGAATCTGTATGGTGTGGAATATGATCACGTAGGAAGAAGCGATGGAAACAACTATCAGATAAAGATGAACGCTACTGATATTATGGGATTTGATTTTAAGGACAGAAAGGTTCTGATGACCTTTAAGTTCAAGGTTAAGAAATACGGTGAACTCAAGCTTACCCCCTGTATTGAATATATGTACAGTACAGAACCTAAGGACTATTTCTTCTATCTTGGCAAACAGGTGGATTATGAAAACATCAGACTCTATGAATATGTGACTGTAGAGTAAACTTTATTTGCGTATAAAGTACCATACAAAAAGGGTGCAGAGAGTTATCCCTTTGCATCTTGAAAACCTGAATTAATTACGGAGGTGTAGTTTTTATGAAGAAGATTTTAGCAATTGTTTTGATTCTGTGTGTACTGATAAGCACATCATTAGCAAGTGCGTTAGCAGTGTCAGCAGGAACCAGTATCGGAAGATACGCAACCCAGGAGATTCTTACTTTGTCGGACGATGATATAGTTTACAGTGCTATAATTTATACTGCCTCCGACAATGCAAGAGCTTATGAGTTCTCTTATTGGGTAGAGCAGATGGGGTATCTGGATGATATTAGAGATTACACCGTGGAATATGGTGAGGAACTTGAACGAGAATACAACGAATATATAAAGTCTTTACGACAGGCTGTTCTGGCAGAGGGCGAGGCTTTTTTTGCAAAACACTTTGATGCAAGTACAGATGAACTTTTGCGTAATTCCGATAGAAGAGCGCTTATTATGGTGCGTTCATCTGTAGCAACAATCAAGGCTCTGGAGAATGTTGACGGTTGTGCTGTTTTTGAGTCATCTACATCAGAAGATTCAGTCAACAGAAGGTATGAGACAAACGATTATTATACAATCGTTCCTGACTATTATGTGGATATTTCTCCCTACGAGCTTGTATATGCAATGCACTTCTATGAGGATGTTGAGGAGCCCCGATATATAGATCGTTTAAGTTGGAATATAGGTGAATATATATATTATAATAAGTATGATCACTATGGTGATACAGAAGATGCAACCCCTGATTATGTCCTTGCTTTTTCAGGAGAGAATGTATGCTCACCTGCGTATTCTGCAGGTGGTTTTGGAGATAAATATCTTCTTCAGGAGTATAATATATACTATCCCTACACGCTGGGTTATCATATTATCACAACAGAGGATATGAAGGTGTATACTCTCCGTGAGGCGTGGGATGCACAGATTGAAGGAATAGAGGATGTGTTTGAGGATTTCGGTCTGGGCGAAAAACGCGGAGATTCTGACGGAGACGGAGAAATTACTATTAAAGATGCAACCCTGGTTCAGAAGTGTATTGCAAAACTTGAGAAATTCACAGAGTATGAATATGTAAGTGGTTTTGCAGAAAAAGGACAGGGAGAAGATGGAATGTTCCACGATAGAATTTCTGATATGAACCGAGACGGAGAGGTAGACATCAAAGATGCTACTGCAATACAGAAGTACATTGCAGGAATAAAAGATAATACCGCAAGTTGAGTATAGATTTCCCCTAAAAAAGGGCGTATGCATTTTGTGCATACGCCCTTTTCCCATTACCGCATCAGCGGATTTTGTTTGGTTTTGGTGTTTTTTCTGAATAATATCAGATTTCTGCCTTCCACAGACCGTGGAGGTTGCAGTATGCGTATACTGCCTCTGCCTTCTCATCAGCAAGAGCGAATACTGCCTTGGGTGCTTCGCCTGCGTTCAGATACTTGAACTGACCGCCCTTGTCTGTCTGCAGATAAATCCACATAATGAAATGCTCCTCAACCATAGGATGAGCCACAGAGCCTACCTCGACTGTAACTGTGTTGCCCTCAACTGTTGGGACGGGAATGTGCTTTTCTGTACTTGCCTCAACTGTGCCGGGTACAAGCTCGGTCATCTTCTGTCCGCAGCAGAACACGGGTACTTTCTTGTCCTGAATCTTTGTAACGATGTTTCCGCAATGCTCGCAGATAAAGAATTTTGTTTCTCTCATAATAATTACCTCCGTTAATATTTTACTGTAATTTTTATTTATTATTCTTTGATTTCTTCAAAATCGGCTGCTCCGTGTTTGCACAGAGGACAGATGAAGTCCTCGGGCAGAGTGTCGCCTTCGTAGATGTATCCGCAGATTTTGCATACATAACCCTTTTTGCCCTCTGTCTCAGGCTTGGGTTTTACATTCTGCTGATAGTAGGTGTAGGTCATTGTCTCCTTGTCAGACAGGACTCTTGCCTCGGTAATCTCGCAGATGAACATTCCGTGAGTATCAAGGTCTACATACTGTTCAACCTTAAGTGACATAAAGGAGTTGATGTATCTGGGCAGGAATATAAGTCCGTTGTCAGAGCGGAGAGGTTCGCAATTTTCGAACTTATCAACATTTCTGCCGCTTACAAATCCGAAGGACTCAAATACAGAGAAGGGAGCCTCGGTTGTAAGGCAGTTGACGTTCATAACCCCTGTCTGCTTGATAACATGGTGAGAATAATTTTCTTTGTTGATGGTAACAGCCACCTTGTTGGGTGTGTTTGTTACCTGAGTAACTGTGTTGACAATAAGACCATTGTCCTTTTTGCCGTCATTGGATGTTACAACATACAGACCATAGCCGATGTTGAAGAGGGCGGACAGGTCGTTCTTGTTTGCTGTGTCAGAGTTCTGTGCAATGTAATCTCTGCAAAGTTCATCAGAGAGAGCCTCAAGCTGTTCGGAACTATCCTCATTAAGGGCAGAGCGGATAGAAACTGTTGTGTCTGTAAAGGTCAGGTTCTTGCTGCCTTCAAACATCTTTCTCATAACCTTTGCTGCCATAGGTGCCCAGCTGCCGTTTTCAATGAGGGCAACTGTTCTTACTTGGAAGTTACGCTCTGTCAGGTGGTTGATGAATTCTCTCATAAAGGGGAAGATTTCAGAGTTGTATGTGGTGGTGGCAAGGACGATTTTTGAGTAGCGGAATGCATCCTCAACTGCCTCTGCCATATCGCATCTTGCCAGGTCGTTGACTACAACCTTGGGGCAGCCCTTTGCACGGAGCTTCTCAGCCAGAAGATTCACAGCCTTCTTTGTGTTGCCGTAAACAGAGGTGTAGGCAATCATAATGCCTTCCTCCTCAGGGCGGTAACTTGACCAGATATCGTAGAGGTTCAGGTAGTAGCCTAAGTTTTCTGTAAGAACAGGACCATGGAGAGGTGCGATAATTTCGATATCAAGGGTTGCGGCTTTTTTCAGCAGATTCTGAACCTGCACGCCGTATTTGCCAACAATGCCGATGTAGTAGCGTCTTGCCTCACAAGCCCAGTCCTCATCTGCATCAAGAGCGCCGAACTTGCCGAAACCGTCAGCAGAGAAAAGCACCTTATCCTTGCTGTCATAAGTAACGATAACCTCAGGCCAATGCACCATGGGAGCAGTTACGAATGTGAGAGTATGTGTGCCTAAGTTCAGAGTGTCACCCTCGCCTACAACAATGCGTCTGTCCTCGTAATCTGTGCCGAAGAAGTTCTTCATCATCTGAAAAGCCTTCAAAGAAGAAACAATCTGAGCCTTGGGGTAAGCCTTCAGGAAGTTTGCAATGTTTGCAGAGTGGTCAGGCTCCATATGCTGAACAATCAGGTAATCAGGTTTTCTGCCTTCAAGTACACTCTGGATATTGTCCAGCCACTCGTGAGTAAAGTTTGCGTCCACAGTATCCATAATTGCAATCTTCTCGTCAATGATTGCATAGGAGTTGTACGCCATGCCGTTGGGGACAATGTACTGTCCCTCAAACAAATCTATTTTATGGTCGTTGACGCCAATATATTTAATATCTTTTGTAATATTCATAGTTAACACCTCTTGATATCTTTTTCTTTTATTATATCACAAATGCTTAAAAATCAAATGGTTTTTTTGGATTTATTCAAGAATTTTTCCGTCTGTTGTAATTGTTACAACCTGCCAGGGCAGGGATTTACCACTTGCCTTGATTGCGTTTTTTACTGCATTCTCAAGACCGCCGCAGCAGGGGACTTCCATACGGACTATCTTTACACTCTTTATATTGTTGTTCTTTATAATCTGGGTGAGTTTTTCCGTGTAATCTCCTTCGTCAAGTTTGGGGCAACCAATGAGAGTGATGTGATTGCGGATGAAGTCATAGTGGAAGTTGCCGTAGGCATAGGCTGTGCAGTCTGCAGCAACAAGGAGATTTGCGTTCTCAAAGTAGGGAGCGTTGACAGGAACAAGTTTTATCTGACAAGGCCATTGGGAGAGAAAACTTGGTGTATCCCCGGCCTTTTGGGGAATGCTTGATTCCCGTCTGATAGCCTTGGCTTTTGTACCGGGACAACCGCAGGGAAGTTTTGCACTCTTCTTTTCTGCTTGTGCTTTCTTTACGGCTTCTTCGTTATATGCAGGAGCCTCCCGCTCCTCAAAACTTATTGCGTCCACAGGACAGGCGGGCAGGCAATCTCCCAGTCCGTCACAGTAGTCCTCTCGGGTAAGTACTGCTTTGCCGTTTATCATCTCAATTGCGCCCTCGTGACAAGCACTTGCACAAGCACCGCATCCGTTGCATTTGTTATCATCAATCTTTATTATTTTTCTCAGCATTATTCGTACCTCCTTGATTTTATGGCTTAATTATATTATAATCAAAGAGAAAGTTATGTTGAAATTTCAACAAAAGGTGATTTTTATGAAAGAATATTTTGATGTGCTGAGAAAAAGTCCTTTGTTTATTGGTGTTGCAGACGAACATATAATGAAGATGCTCTCTTGTTTAGGGGCGGTTAAAGAGACTTTTGATAAAAAATATACCATTATAGCTGAGGGCAACAGAGCGAAGTTCATCGGCATACTGCTGTCCGGTTCGGCACAGATAGAGCAGGTTGACTACTACGGCAACAGAACAATTGTAGGCAGGGTAGAGCCCTCACAGCTTTTTTCTGAGGAGTTTGCCTGTGCAGAGGTTGAGGCTGTGCCTGTGTCGGTAATTGCCAACGAGCCCTGCGAGGTGTTGCTCCTTGACTGCAATCATATTCTTCACACTTGTCACAACAACTGCCCTTTTCATCAGCAGATGATTTTTAATCTGATGAAGAATATGGCTGTGAAGAATATTGTTTATCACCAGAAGATAGACATTACCTCAAAGCGAAGTACAAGGGAAAAACTTATGGCATATCTTATGTTCTGTGCAAAGGAGTCGGGAAGTGACAGTTTTGAGATTCCCTATGACAGACAGGAACTGGCGGATTTCCTTGAGGTTGACAGAAGCGGTCTGTCTGCAGAAATCAGTAAACTGCGAAAAGAGGGAGTGCTTTTAAGCACAAAAAAACATTTTGAGTTGTTGTAAAATCATATATAAAAAGAAAGTGTCGGAATCTTTACAGACTCCGACATTTTTTATTCTGTCACTATATCAGCAAGTTGAAAGTTAATTGCTTTTTTTAGTTCCTGCAGGGAGGTTTCCACCTGATAACCGATTTTGCCTGCACTGAAAAAGATGGTTTCAAAGTTCCGGGCAGTAATATCAATGGTGGTCCTGAACTGCTTTTTCATTCCCACAGGGGAGCAGCCTCCGTGGATATATCCTGTGAGTGGGAGCAGGTCCTTTGACTTTATCATTCCAATGCTTTTTTCTCCTACTGCTTTTGCCGCTTTTTTCAGGTCCAGTTCTTTTTCTACAGGCACAAGGAAAACAAAATAAGTCTTTGATGCACCCTGAGTTACAAGAGTTTTGAATACTCTGAGGGGATTTTCGCCCAGCACCGTTGCAACCTCAGTACCGCTTATGGCATCTGTGTCAATGTAACTGTGGCTGGTATAGGGGATTTTCTTTTGCTCAAGGATTCGCATAACATTTGTTTTGTCATTGTTCTTTGCCATTGTTTCCGCCTCTTTTCTTATAGTATTATATCCCTCATTACACTTAAAATCAATGGATTGAATTTATATTTTGTGACACAATAAGAATAGATGAAAGTGAGGTTTTATGTTTTTATGTGTACGGCAATAACTTTTGAGGCAGAAGATTTTTATTTTGGCAGGACTCTGGACTACGATTTCTTGTATCCCTCACAGGTGGTGGTGTCCCCAAGAAACTTTGATTTCGGCTTTGGGAATCATTTGTGTAGAAAGGAGCATTATGCCCTGACAGGTATGGCTTATGTGCATAAGGGATATCCTCTTTATTATGATGCTGTGAACGAATGCGGACTTTGTATGGCGGGGCTTAATTTCACAGGTAATGCGGTGTATGGGAAAGAATGGGCGGGAAAAGAAAATGTAGCATCCTATGAGTTGATACCCTATGTGCTGTCTTTGTGTAAGTCGGTAAAAGAGGCGAGAGTTTTGCTTCAGAGAATAAATATTACAGACAGGGCTTTTTCTGAGGATTTGCCTGTGTCACAACTTCATTTTATTGTAGCAGATAAGTGTGAGTCCATAGTTGTAGAGAGCGTAAAAACAGGAGTTGAAATATATGATAACCCTGTGGGGGTGCTAAGTAACAATCCGACTTTTCCCTACCATATGATGAACCTTGCAAATTATATGAATATTTCTCCTCGCCCTGCAGAGAATCGGTTTTCTGATAAGGTGAATCTTTGTCAGTACAGCAGGGGAATGGGTTCCATAGGTCTGCCCGGGGATTATTCCTCTCAGTCCCGTTTTGTGCGGGCTGCTTTTGTCAAACTGAATTCAGTTGTTCCAAAAGGGGAAATAGCTTGTGTGAATCAGTTTTTTCATATTATGGATACTGTGTTTCAGACCGGGGGTGTCTGCGTACTTGAAGAGGGCAGATATGAGAAAACTCTGTATACCTGCTGTATAAATGCTCAGAGGGGCATATATTACTATACAACCTATGATAACAGGCAGATAAGTGGGGTGGATATGCACAGAGAAGACCTTGATTGTGACAGGCTTAAGTGCTATCGCCTCAGAACTTCTCAGCAGATTGAATGTTTAAACTGACAGCATAAAACAAGAACAGGCCCCTCGGATGAGGAGCCTGTTCCTGTTACAAAAGAAAGGAGTAAAAAAATGAAAAAAACAACAACACAAAAGTGAGGAGAAAGCTGAATGTTATGCACAGTAGAAGTTTTTCAGCAACTGTGCAAAGGGTGTGCACATGGTGGTTGTGGTGTCGCTGTCACTGCTTACATAGTATGGGCTGAGCTGAAGGTTCTCTCCCTCTCGCTCCATTTTTGCAAACAGCAGAGCGGTGTTCCTTGCATCCACCAATGCATCGTGTGCCCCGTCCTGCAGGTCGATATCTGCAATAATGAGTGCTTCACTCAGACGGTACACCTTAGGGGCATCCATAAGCCTGCTGAATGTGTCCTGACAGTCTGTCCAACTGTCCAGATACTTCTGAAGCTCAGGAATTTCAATGCCTTTGTGCTCAGTTTCCTTGCGGATCTGATTCTCATCACTGCGGCTCCAGGATACGATGGTTGCATCTTCGGGAAGCCATACAAGGAATAACTCCAGAGCATCCTGTATATCAGGCGCACCCACAAGGTCCTCCTGAGAGATGCCTGTCAGGTTGTGGATGAATTTGTCGATGACTCCGAACCTGGGGGCAACAAAGGTAACGAAAGTGTCAATGATTCTGTAGGATTCGTCAAGCAGTACTGCGCCAATCTGAATAAGTTCGTTGCGATAGGGGCAGGTGCTTTTTTTGATTTGCTTGGGAACTGAACACATTTCCAGATCCACAACGGCGTATGTACTCATATAAAACTCTCTTTCATACAAACAATGAATAAGGTGTAGTTTTCTGTTGTGATTATATTTTATCATAATCTGCAGAATAATACAGAGAATTGCTTACAAGTTATAGTCTTTTAATTTGGATTTTTTGCAAAATAAAAATGGTTTCTGAAAAAAACAAGGCACATTCCCTGCGGATTGTGCCTTTGCTTATTATCAATTGCTCTGATTTCTCAGTTTGTTGTATTCTTTTGTGTTGATGTTTCCCTGTGCAATCATCTGCTGACACCATAGCCTGAGAGCCTCAGAGGTTGCAGAGATTTCTTCAAGGTCCTTCTGAATCTGTACGAATTTTACCAGTTCGTCTGACTCGATTTTTCCATCGGCAGTAATGCTGATAAGGGTTTCTTTTTCGTCATTCACACTTGCAAGGGAGGAGAGGAGCCTCAGCACAATTGCAGGTAAATTCTCTTTTTCGATACAGGGTACATATTCCTGCCCGATAACACACTCGCAGGAGCAGAAGTAGTTGCACAGATGAGGTGCCTTGTAACCCCTTGCCATCAGCAGGACATCCGCTGCCTCGGGCAGAGTTTTCTCTGTTTCAATACGACCGATTTTGTCTGCACTGAGACCGCCTATAATATCACTTGCTTCTTCTCTTGTAAGAGACAGGTTCTCTCTTGTAATCTGATAGATATTCTTGTTTTCTCTGACAGAAGCCTTGCCCATATAATAACCCCCTGACTGATATTATATACAGTATATCATAAGTCACAGAAAATAGTAAATAACAGACAGAAAATTTCCTTAATATGTGAGATTGTTTTTATAGGGACTTATAGTGTATAATGTAAAAAGAACAGTTTGCGAGGTTTGTGAATGAAAAAAATGAAACTATTTAACCTTGCCTGGCCTATATTTGTAGAGACTCTGCTGTTTATGCTTCTGGGATTTGTGGATGTTTTTGTCCTCAGCCGATATGATGACTTGGCAGCGTCCTCTGTAAATACGGCTAATCAGGCGGTTTCAATTGCCACAATTGTATTTACTGTTATTTCTACTGCAAGTGCGGTTATGATATCCCAGTATCTGGGAGCAGGGAAAAAGGAGAACGCATCACGAATCGGTGCTTTGTCCATAACTTTCCATCTGATTTTTGGTGTGCTTATCAGCGCAGTTTTCCTGTTTTTTAATCGTCCGATAATCTCTTTTATCGGAGCCGAGGGTAATCTCCTGGATTTTTCCTCCGATTATCTCTCTATAGTAGGCGGATTTATCTTCTTGCAGGCTTTGCTCAGCTCCATGTCGGTTATTATCAGAAACCATGGTATGACAAAGGTATCCATGTATGTTACTGTGGGTATGAATATAATGAATACTGCCCTTGACGTGGTGCTTGTACTGGGGCTTTTCGGTTTCCCCAGAATGGGTGTGAAAGGGGTGGCAATTGCCACAACCCTCAGCAGATTCTTCGGTGTCTGCGTACTGGGCTTTGTACTTTTTACAAGGGTTGAAAAACTCTCCATATTCAGGTTGCTGAAGCCTTTTCCCACAGGGGATGTAAAGAATATGCTTAAAATCGGCGTACCCTCTGCATTAGAAACTTTCCTCTACAACATCTCTCAGGTTGTTATCACTTCCATAGTGCTTAACTGCCTGACAGAGACGGAACTTATCACAAGGACCTATGTGCAGAATATCAGTATGTTTTTCTACATATTTGCGGTGTCTATCGGACAGGCATCCCAGATTCTTGTGGGACATCTGATAGGTGCAAAGAGATACGAGGATGTAGACAAGCAGGCTAAGAAATCCCACAGAATTGCAATTGCAATAACCCTTGCCGCATGTCTGGCAGGTGTGGCTTTCCGTGGTAGCCTCTTGACTGTATTTACGGATGACAAGGCAGTAGTTGCCCTTGGTGCCAACATTATTCTCATCAATGTGGTGCTTGAGATGGGCCGTACTACAAATCTGGTTGTTATTGCCTGTCTGCGTGGTACGGGTGATGTGCTGTATCCCACATTGTGTGCAATTTTCTCTATGATTTTTATCAGCACACTTGGCTCGTATATCTTTGCGGTGGTATTGGATATGGGCATTTATGGCTTGTGGGTTGCCAATGCTCTGGACGAGTGTTTCTGGGGTGTGCTTATGATTATCCGATGGAGAAACGGCAAATGGCGGACTAAAAGTATTACAGAATAATTTACAAAGGACTTCTATGTAATGATAGAGGTTCTTTTTTTTTTATTAAAAACGCAAAAAACAGACAGAATATTCAGATTTTTTTCAAAATTCACTTTATTCTATACGTTTAATATGATATAATAACTCTGTATAGTACCTGATATGTTAAAAGGAAGATAGTAATGGCAGAGACTTTATTTCTTCAGATTCTTAAAACTGCACTGCGGGGAGAAAAACTTCCCTGTGATTCTGAGATAAGCTCTGATGATATGGATTATATTGTCAGACTTTCAGAACTGCACAGAGTACTGCCTCTTGTGTTTGACTGTGTATATCCTGTGTGCCCTTATGAGGAGAGCCGGCAGGCTGAGTTGAGACGCCGCACAAAGCTTCTTGTGATGCAACAGACAGTAAGGACAGAGGCTTTTCTGAATCTGTACAGGGAATTGCAGAAAAAAGGCCTTGAGCCTGTTGTGGTAAAGGGTATTGTCTGCCGAAGTATTTATCCGAATCCTGATTTCCGTTTTTCTGCAGACGAGGATATGCTGATACTCTCTGAAGAAAGCGCGGTTTATGATGAAGCACTCAGAAGCCTTTTGTTAAGACCGCAACAAAAACGAAGTGAGAGTTACTACGAAACATCCTACTTCAGCGATGACGGTCTTCATATTGAGGTGCATACCTCTCTGTTTTCTACAGAAATTTCCTATTTTGATGAGTTTAACAGCATATTTGAAAATCTGCAGGGTAAAACAGATTATATTCATATTGAGGATGTAAAAATCCGCACTCTTACTCCCACATATCATCTTTTGTTTCTTATCCTCCATGCTCTCAAACATTTCGTGCATAGCGGTGTGGGTATCCGTCAGATTTGTGATATGATAATGACAGCACAGCACTACGGAAAAGAAATTGATTGGGATGTTCTTGTTAAGGAACTTGAAAAAATCGGTGCAGAGGGATTTGCTGCAGGAGTTTTTACAATCGGTGAAAAGTATTTGGGTTTTGATATGAATAGTTGCGGATATCCAGAAAAACTTAAGGAGCTGGATATAGACGAAAAAGTTCTGCTCAGAGATATCTTGTGTGCAGGTGTTTACGGCGGTGCAACTATGTCCCGCAGACACAGCGGTGGTGTAACTCTTTCAGCTGTAGAGGGAGAAAAGAGCGGACTTGCTCACAGGTTGTTTCCGAAGCGTGAGAATCTTGACTCCCGCTATGATTACGCTAAAAAGAATCCCTTGTTATTGCCTGCTGCATGGATACACAGGATAATTAATTATTTGGGAGAGGTTGATGCCAAAGAGGGCAACACTCCCTCTGAGGCAATCAGAACAGGTAAGTCAAGAATTTCTCTTCTTAAGGAGTTGGGAATTCTGCCTGAAAATAAATCTTGAAATAACATCTTATTTTTTGTGAAAGAGGTGTATGTATGAAAAGACGAACCGTATATTGTCTGATACTACTTGCAATTTCGCTTGTTTGTTTTTTCGGATATAAACAGTATGAGAAGTTAACGGAGGACAGAACCCCTCCTGTGCTTTCCTGTGAATCTGATACATTAGAAGTAAGTGTCTCTGTTACAGAGGAGGAGCTTCTTGCAGGAGTAACGGCTTTGGATGATGTTTCGGGTGACGTTACAGACTCTGTTGTTATTGAGGATATCTCAGATTTTATCAAGGAGAACACAAGAATAATTACCTATGTGGCCTCTGATGATAACAGAAACGTTGGCAGGATTCAGAGAACTCTCATCTATACCGATTACAAGGAGCCGGTTTTCAGTTTGACTGGTCCCTTAAGCTATGTGGTTGGTACAAGAGTAAATATTCTTGGCAACATCCGTGCAGCCAGTACTCTTGATGGAGATATGACCACAAAAATCCGTTATGGTCTTGATGGTGTTATTGATAACCTTGTTCCCGGCAAATATCCCGTTGAATATCGAGTAACCGACAGTTGTGGAAAAACCACATACTTCAATACGGAAATCGAGATTTTTGACAGTGCTTATTCGGGAATCAAGGTAGAACTGAAAAAATATCTTGTTTATGTAGATAAGGGTAAAAAGTTCAATCCCGACTCATATTTCAAGGGGTCAAATATTGAAGGTGAACTTTCTGTGGTTTCCAATGTGAATACCAAGGCAGAAGGAGTTTACCATGTGGATTATTATGTAAGCGGTGTTAACGCAAGTGGTAAAAGCCGCCTTGTAGTAATAGTCAAGTAATTGTTTCAGGAAGTGTTTTTATGGAAACCCGCAATAACAAATCGCGTCATTTTGATACGATATACATTATTCTGAGAGTTGTTCTGAGAAACTGGCTTGCAATACTGTGTATTGCTTTGTCAGCCTCATTGTTTGCATATATTGTTGTGGATTATTGCTATGTGCCTAAGTATGTATCCCGTTGCACAATGGTTGTTTCTGCAAAGTCCAACAGTACAGGTGTATATGCTGATGCATCTGAGACAGAAAAACTCACGGATACCATTACTGCAGTAATGGAGAGTACCGTACTTAAAAAGCGAATAGCAGAAACTCTGGATATTCCTTATTTTACAGGCGGTTTGCGTACATATGTTTTAGAGGGTACAAATCTGCTGGAGGTAAGAGCCACAAGTTATCATCCCAAACTTTCCTTTTTGGCACTCCAGACTCTCATTGATATTTATCCCGAGATTACAAAGGATATTCTGGGAGAGATTGTAATTGATGTTTTTGAGGAGCCTAATTTCCCTTCTGTTCCTGTGAACCAGTTTCAGTATAAGCACATTACTAATATGGTGTTTATCCTTTCTGTTCTTCTTGTGGTTCTTATAATCGGAGTTCATGCCTTCCTTCTTGAAACTGTAAAGAATGAGTGGGATGCATCAGATAATCTGGATGCAAAGGCTCTGGGTGTTGTATATCACGAGTCTCCCTACAGAAACCTCAGGGCAAGACTCAGGCGTAATAAAAAGAGGCTTCTGGCAGGTACTCCGTCAGTCAGCTTCGGATTCAGCGAAACAATCAAGAAAATCCGTACAAACATCGGATATTTTCAGGAAAAAAACGGCGGCAAAGCAATGCTTGTAACTGCTTATGACAAGGGTGAGGGTAAAACCCTTGTTGCAGCAAACCTTGCTTCTGTATTTACTCAGAAGAAACAGAAAGTTCTTGTGATTCCCGGCGATAAGGATACAACATCTTTGCTTGAACTGCTTAATATCCAGTTGCCCGCTGATTTTCTCTCGGCTCCCAAAGCTCATATGAGAGACAGGGTTTTCACAAAGGAAGACAGCCTTATCAGTGTGTTTGCTGATACAGATACAGGGGCAGGATATATCGGTTACTCCGATATGATTGCATCTCCTGAGTTTGCAGAGTTCTTTAATAAAGCAAAAGAAGAGTATGATGTTATTGTTGTAGATGGTGCTTGTGTTAATAACAACGCATCAACTGAGGTTTTTGCTCAGTTGTGTGATTTCTCTGTGCTGGTAGTAAAGCAGAATTACACAAAGGTGCCATATATCAACGACACAATTGATATGCTTAACAGATATAACAAAGGTCTGGCAGGTTATGTGTTTAATGACGTTTACTCATCTGCAACAGTTATCAATGTAGGTTACGGCTATGGCTATGGCGGATACAGTTATGGCAGTTACGGCAAGTATGTAGGCTATGGCAGTAAGTACGGCAGATACGGCAAGTACCGCAGATACGGCGGTTACGGCGGATATCTGGGTTATGGCGGCTACGGCGGTTATGGTGCATATACATCAGAAAAACGCCCGGAAGAGTCATCCGGCAGAAGAAAAAAGCACGAAGCAAAGAGGTATAAGAATGAGCACTAAGGGTAAAGAAAGAGCTGAAAATTTTGATACTCTGGACCAGTTGGTCGTTATACTGGATTTTCTGCGTGTAATACCCAGAATGTTCGTGTGGATACTTATTCTGGTTATTGGATTCGGCAGTTTCTTTGCTGTAAGGGCGTATACCAACTATACCCCTGTATACACAGCAGAAGCCACCTTTACAATCAATATTACAAGAGAACAGAGCATTGCCGGTTCCAACGCATATTATGACAATGCGGCTGCACATCACCTTGCAATGATTTTTCCCAGGATTCTTACTGGTGACCTGCTTCTGGTACTGGTACAAGAGGATTTGGGAGAGCCTGTGACAGGTAATATCAGAGCCATTGGTACGGAAAATACCAATCTGCTTACTTTGTCTGTTACTGACAAAGATCCACAGAAAGCCTATGATACACTCAACAGCGTAATTAAGAATTATCCTGTGGTTTCTGAGCGTATAGTCGGAAAGGTTCATATGAATATTCTTGACGAATCTGGTGTGCCCACAAAGCCTGATAACAAAAAAGCCTTTACCAAGGATTTTATGAAGGGTGCAGGCATAGGTCTCGGTATAGGTCTTGTGTGGACTCTGCTTGTGTTCCTTATTAACAGAACCATCCAGTGTGAAGCAGATATCAAGAAAAAACTGGGTATCAATTGTCTTGGTATTGTACCCAGGATTAATCAGAAAAAGCGAACTCAGGAATATGTCCAGTATATGCTTCTGACTGATGAAAGAGCAAAGGAACTTCTTCAGGAGCCCTTCAGACTTCTCAAGAATAAGGTGGAGTACTTTGCACAGAAGCAGGGCATCAAGACTATTCTTATTACAAGTGCTACAGCAGGTGAGGGTAAGAGCCTTTTTGCGGCAAACCTTTGTCTTTCTCTGGTTTCATCCGGTAAGAAAGTCGTATTCATCGACTGTGACCTTCGACACCCCACCGGCAGGGTTGTGTTTGGTATGAATGAGAATGTGGGACTTGGCGAATATCTGAAAGAAGAGATCAGCCTTGTGGATTATCTTGCAATTGCAAAAGAAGATAACAACCATGGTTTCCCCAACTTCCTGTTTCTTCCCGGTGGTAAGGCTGTATCTGACGGCTCAGGCCTCCTTGCAAGTGAGAGAATGAAAGAACTGATTATGTGTATGGAGTCAAAGGCTGACTACATTATTCTGGACAGCGCTCCTACAGGACTTCTTACAGACTCTGCTGTACTTGCAAAGTACGCAGACGGTGCCGTTGTGGTTATCAGAAAAGAGGTTGCACGAGTTGACTTTATTATGGATGCCCTTGGACATCTGTCAGAAAGCGACATTCAGATTATCGGCGGCGTGCTGAACGATGTGTAAAGTGAGAGTTATAGATACAGAAAGTTTCCTCTCGGTGCTTTGTGAACTTGCACAGGAGGGCAGAACAGTAAGTACTGTTGTGTCTGGCGGCAGTATGCTCCCGTTTCTGTCGGGAAACAGAGATGTGGTCTACCTTGAAAAACCGAAGAGAAAACTGAGAAAAGGCGATGTTGTGCTTTTCAGACGGACAAACGGGGATTTTGTTCTGCACAGAATAAAGAAGATAAAAAATGAGGATTTTTACCTTATCGGAGACAGACAATATGCTGTTGAGGGACCTGTGAAGAGAGAGCAGATTTCTGCCATTATGACAGGTGCCAAACGAAAAGGCAAAGAGATACAAGCAGAAGTCCCGTGTGGATTTTTTACAGCAAGGTGTGGATTAACCTGGTTTTTCTGCGTCCCTTTGCTTTCAGACTTGTAGGCTTTCTGCACAGAAAAAGAAAGTGATTTGTATTCAGGAGGTGCCTTTATGATTGATATTCATTGTCATATACTGCCCGGCTTTGACGATGGTGCAAGAGATATTTATGATACTCTGGATATGGCATCAATGGCACTTCTGGGAGGAACAAAGGTGATTGTGGCAACGCCACACTGTAATATCCCCGGCACAGACGGCAATTACTACAACTCCTATTACAGAGAGATATTTCAGAGTGCATGTAAGGCCCTGGAGAAAGAACGTATTCAATTGAGGCTTCTGCCGGGTATGGAGGTTTTTGCAACCTATGATTTGCCCGAGCTTATAAAGGATAAGAAAATTCTTACTCTGAATCAGAGTAATTACCTGCTTATGGAGTTCGCTTTTGATGAGGATCCCGAGTTTGCAGAGATTATGGTTGACAGAATTCTGGAAATGAAAATCACCCCCATAATAGCCCACCCTGAAAGATATGAGTTTATAAAGTATGACAGGGAATTTGCAAGGCTTCTTGTGCAGAAGGGTGCGATTCTTCAGGCCAACAAGGGCAGTATTATGGGCAGATACGGCAAGGGAGCTCAGGATACTGTATATGAACTTCTTAAGCGTGACTTTATCAGCGTTGTTGCCAGTGACGCCCATAGCGCTGAGATTCGTACTCCCGATATGCGCAGGGCAAAGATGGCGGTAGGTGAGATTTGCGATACCAAGAAACTATTTGAAGATAATCCTATGAAAATCTGTACAAATCAGTCTTTGAAATAATCAGCGTAAAACTTAAATACAGACATAAGAAAACCGCTGTACGAGTAAATCGTACAGCGGTTGTTTTGTTTGAGTGGAAATCAGAACTTATCAAGAAGACCTGCAACAAACTTCTGAATTGCGGTTGCGTCACTAATTGAGATTTCTGTGTCTTTGTTAACATCTGCAAAGGGTTTGCCTTTTTCGCTGATTTCTGTGAGTTTTGCAAGGTGCTTCTGAATGAGGGTTGCGTCCTTGATTGTAACTTTGCCGTCAAGGTCGCAGTCGCCGATAATGCCCTCTGCACTCTGTGTAGCATTACCTGTGATGATAATGTTGTTGAGTACAAGCTCACCGCCTGTGGGGTCATCAGCAACAACGCCGCCACTGATTGTTACATCGGTAGTTGCATAGAGTCTGAGGACAACAGTTTCCTTGTCAGCAACAGCCTCAGGTAATGTGAGGTTATCGAAGTAGAATATAGGAGTCTTTCTGTCTGCAAGTGCGATTGTATAGGATGCACCCTCGATATCTGTGAAGTTTTCACCATCAAGGCTGTAGGAAAGCTGCCAGGATGCGGGACACTTCTTGGAGCCTGCACTCTCAAGAGAGATTGCAAGGTCTTCAAAGCCCTTTGTGCTGAGTGTAACCTGTACATAAGGATTATCACCCCAGGGATTCTTGCCCCCTGCTGCCATAATGGGAACCATACTCTCGTTTTTACCATACTCAGGTTCGGACCACTCAAGTGCTCTGTAGCCTGTGTCATTTACGGAGCCTACAAGTGTACCCTCACCGAAGGTTGCTGCGTAGCCATCCTTGGTGCCGTATTCCTCAAGCTTCTCGCCTGCTGTCTTGCCTGTGGGATCAAAGCAGAAGGCGGTGATTGTGTTATGAGGAAGTGTGGGTATAACAGGTTCGGGAGTTGTTGTTTCCTCTGTTGTTGGTGTGGTTGTGGTTTCTGTGGGAACCTGGGTAACAGTTGTTGTTATCTCGTCTGCTGATGTAGCAGGAATTGTTGTGGGCTCTACAGGTTCGGTGAAGGTCATAGTCTCGGTATTGTAGTAGGGCATACCTGCACCGTTTATCTTGCCTGAGGGATCTGTTGTGTAGTAGAGCATACCGTCAATGATGTCTGTGGAAGCTGTCTGTGCTCCGTTTGCACCATTGTTGAAATTGATTCTGGATACATTGGGAAGGTCAATTACTATCTTGTAAACATCGTTTCCGTACTCATTTGTGCAGAGGTACTGTGCTTTTTCACCGGGCCACTGCATGGGAATTGAGTTACCCCAGACATAGTAGTGAACATCATCCCAATCAAGCTCTGTTGAGAAGTAAACTGTCTTTGTGTTGCTGTCAACAGGAGGATTAACAGGCTCGTCACCAATATTGTTGAAGTAGTCTGTCATCCATTCGCTTCTTGCTTTTACCCAGGCATACAGATATTCAAGTTCACCCTCAACATCATCTGTGAAGGTCATCTTGAGGCTTCTGTTGTGGTCCTGACAAAGCCAAGCGAAATCCCACATAATGTAGTTGATGTATGTGGATTTTTCAATGGATGATGCGTAGGCTTCAATGCTCTTTACAAGGTCGCCTTCACCGGGCTGAGCCTTGCCAAGGAGAATGTCAATCTTGGGAACGAAGTTTGTGTTCCAGATTCTTGCACAAAGCTGCTCAAAGGTCTCGCCCTGAGAGGTTGTACCCTTTACATAGAATGCCTGACCGTAGGGGTTTACTACACGGTTGTATGTTGCTGTGCGGGTTGTCCAGCCTGTGTGATCCCCTGTGGATGTCTGACAACCGTCACGTCTGACGTCAACTGCGCCCAGGTCGGAGTCGCAGTCCCAGATGGGAGTTGCGTAGAACTTGTTTTCTTCTGCATTGTATGTGAAGAATGTGGATGTGTAACCGCCGTCACAGTTTTTACCGAAGTCCTGAAGCAGGTACTGCTGTGCAAGGCTTTCCATATCGCAGATTTTCTCAATATCAGCCAGAGTGCCGTTATAGAGTGCGTTTTCAAGTTCCTGATACTTGTTCTTGATGTAATCATATCTTACCTGCCACTGAGGGCTGTTTGTTTCAAAGTCCTCCAGGTCAGGAGTTTTAAGAACAACATTGAAGCCTTTTTTGGATGTGAAGTAAGTATCGTTTTTGTAGTTCCATACATCAACCTCTACGAGGAAGTTGAAGCCTGTTTCAACATCTTCGGACTCGTCTTTCAGAGGAATCATTGTGTTTTTGCCCAGGTCAACCTTCTGACAGGCAATGTAGGAGCCGCGGTATACACCGTTTACAAAGAAGTCGATGAAACTCTGGTCAGAGTAGTAGGGAGAACCAACATCCTTAGAAAGGTCATACATAATGGAGTTTCTCAGCAGGGTGGAGTCCTTTGTGTTGGATACAAGAGAGAACTTCTTGCTAGTAGTATTGCCGATTGTAGTGGTGTTTGAGAAGTTGATGTTAAAGGGCTTTTTGTCGTAATCTCTCCAGTTTGTGTTGCCTCTGCCCTTGATTTTCTTCAGGTCGCCATCCTGTACTCCGTTTTTGTCAACGATTGAGTAAGAAGCGGTGGAGCAGGAGTTTTCTTTGTTCTGAACAAGGAAAGACCACAGGTCGGTGTTCTGGGTTTCGTCGTTAACATCTACATAGGAGTTTGTTGCGTCATTGATGTACAGAGAAGCCTCTGCATCACTCTTTAAAACCTTGAACTGATAGGTTTTGTCAGCACCAACGATAACGGAGATTTCCTCGTCCTCAACATACTCAACAAATGCGGATGTGTGAGCAGGGATTGTAACATCGCCAACAACTGCATCTTCGTTGTAGTTGTTGTAGATTTCGATTATGCTGTCGTGGGATGTAGCAGGGAGGAAGAAGTAGCGTATACCTTCTTCTGCGTTGAAGCCCTGATAGTCCTTCATCCATTTCTGCCATGCCTCGGTGCTGTCGTCACCTGCTATGGCGTGAGCATAAAGTGCCTCCCAATCTGATGTTGCAAAACTGGGATAAGACGCAGGGTCGGGGGAGGTGGCATCTGTATCTGCAGCAAATGTAAGTGGAGCAATTGTCATAAGCATACAGAGCACCATTAAAAGACTGATAAATTTCTTCATTGAATCATCTCCTGTTTAATATATTTAAAAAAGTTTAACATTTATATCATAACATACAGGCAAGACGAACACAAATAAATTTGATTGAGTCCCATATAAAATATATCCTTTTGTTTTTGTTGGAAATACACAAGGCGATTGTATAAAAGAAACAAAGAAAAATGCACCTTATAGGTTATAATACCCAAGGTGCATTTGTTTGATAGAGGAATATTTATTGTTCTTCGGCTTTTTCTGCAAATTCTCTGAGAGTTTCTTTGAAACAAGCGGAAAGTCTGCACATATAATCAGGCTTTCCGTCAAACCTGCCTGTTTCAGAGAAAGTAACTGCGGCGCAGTTCATACACACATTTTTGTCCTGGCAGTTTATGCAGTCGGGACACAGGCGGATATCAGCACAACTTTTTCTGAGAGATTCCCAGGCAGACTCAAATTCTGTGTTACGGAGATTTATCTGGGGTGTGCTTATCATTCCGCAGGGAGTAATGCCTCCGTGCCAGTTAACCCAGAACTGAGACCGACCTGCAAGGCACTGTATGGGGTTGCCTACATCAAGGTCGCAGGTGCGTTGTACTGCAGGGAGCTGACTTCTCAGACGGGCATTGATGCCCTCTTTGCCTTCTCGGTAGAGAATGTCCAGCGCCATTACGCGGGCAGTTTCCTCAGGGGTAAGACGCTGAAAGTCACAGCAACTGTCACCCTCGGCACGGCGGGTGGGAGGAAAGCAGTAGGATGTCATACGAAGCTGAGTGTTGTATCTTGTGGCAAATTCCTCAAGCTCACGCCATTTATCCTTGTTTGTGGGTGTCATTGTAGTGTTCAGATGAACAAGTATACCCTCGCTTTGCAGCCATTCAAGGTTCTGAACCATTTTGTCAAAGACTGTGCCGTCACCGCACAGAGCCGTGTAGTCCTCTGCACATACACCATAGATGGTTATGTTTACCTGTGCAGGGGGAAGTCTGTGCCAAACTTCCTTGATTTCATCAGTAAGAAGTGTACCGTTTGTGTTGATGCTCAAAGATAGCCCCAGCTTTGTAAGTTCTTCATAAATATAGGGAAAATCCCCACGCAGGGTAGGCTCGCCGCCGGTAAGAAGGAGAAAAAGCATACCCGCCTTGGCACATTGTTTGCCCAGGTCAATCCATTCCTGTGCTGTGAACTCTGTGCCGATGGGTTTCATCTGCTGTGGTGTCAGGCGGACATAGCACATCTTGCACTTTAAGTTGCATCTGGGTGTCAGTTCAAATATACCGCTTACGGGAATTCCCTTGTCGGCACATTGACGGCTGAGTATTCTTTTGATTTCAACACAATTATCAGGTGTCATCAGGGTAACTCCTTTGAAAATACGGTTTTATATGCAAGGCTTACAGCCTCTTTGCTTATATCACAGGTAAGTTCCCATACAGGGACTGAGCATAACATATCCTGCAGGTTGTCTGTAACCTTCCTCATAAATTCCTCGTCCCAGGTGTTCAGGGTTATCTGGGTGTAAAGGGTAGAAAAGGCTTCTGCATTCAGCTTACGCACCTTGTTTTCTTTGCCCTGCTTCAGAGTGAAAATGCCTGCAATGGGTGCTTGTTTGTGACTATATATATGGGATGTACCGCTCCAGATGGAACCGCCTCCGTAGAAAATACCGTTTTTGTTGGTGATAACACAGCGGTCACCGTTTATAACCTCAGCATCTGCAAACTCCTCCCAGAGTTTTGCCTGGGTGGATTTGCCTGCACCGGACTGACCACAGAAAAGTATGATTCTGTCATCCTTCAGAACAACGGAGGAATGAAGCAGAAAGGAGTTAAGGTTAAGGAGGAGCATCTCGCCCCAGAGTAGGTGGGCACAATGCCAGTACTCCCGATATCGGTCCCATTTTTTTGAAGGGTAGTAGAGAATATTTTTTCCGTCAGAGCGTAAAAGACAGGCCACCTGACATCCATCCTTCTCGGTGAGAGGAGAATAGACACGCAGACGGCCTTGATTAGTTACAAATATTTGAGAGTTGCCGTCAGTGTGTATAGGTAAGGTAGGTAATTCAAGGGGCTTATCAATAAGCTGAACCCTGTATTCGGCATCTGTCTGTGCTGAGTCTTCGCACAGAAGTGCAGTAATACACTGAGGCAAATTAACAGATGTGGGAAGAATAAATCTGATTCTTATCCCGGAAAAAAAGATACAGTATGAGTGTTCGCTGAACATATCAGGATGTAAAACAAGCACTGACCTGAGTATGGAAGCAGATGGAGTCATCCTCCTGTATGTATGCAGCATTCTTGGCGCAATCGGAGCTGAAGTACTCGGGACGGAGCAAAGCAATACTTCGCATCTCGGGGGGAGAATCGTTATCCCTTACAACACACATATTGTCCAGATAGTTAATCTGGATGGAACAAGCAGCGATGGACTGACTGAGCTTATAATGTTCTACCGCTACCATAGGCTTTTTGTATTCCTTTTTCATACGTATTTCAACCTACCTTTCAAGCATCGGTTTGTAGTCCGATACCGATTGAACCTGATTTCTGCTTAATTATCTATAAGAATTCCGTTCTTACGGAGAATTGCCAGGAACTCTCTTACATCAGCAAGTGCTGTGTCAGAGTCTACATTGAAATTTTCAAGGAGGGCATCCACAAGGCTCTGTTCCGTTTGTTCTTCTTTAAGAAGTTCAAACAAAAACTCACCGCATCCGGCAAGGGCTACAAGTCCCGAGAGGGAGCGGGCGGCCTCGCCTGTGGGCACAGCCACAGTCTCACCTGCAACTTTGCGGATAATAAATCCTGATGGAATATGCATTTTTTGCCTCCTGTATCGTGAAAAGGGGCATTTCTCCCCTATACCACTGCAAATACTCAATTTTATTATAGCGGGTAGTATGTTAAATTGCAAGGTTTTTTTGCATAAAATTTTGACTTTTTTTTCCTAAAAATTATTGACTGTGATATGTAGGGATGTTATAATCCATTATGTATAGTAATAGGTATAATAGGATAAGTGCCTATATCGGTCAGGCGGTGAGATAATGATTTTTGATAATAGAATAGAGCCAAAGAGAGCAGGTAACTTACCTGTAAGGGTTATTTCTTTGCTATTAGTGCTTGTGATTTCCTGCGGTTTTCTGACTGCTTGTAAGGGTGATAAACCGGGGAATAAACAGGATTATGCAGGTGAGCCCGTTACTGAGTACAGACCTTCGTCTGCTGAGCTTTACTGCCACGAGATTTCAACCTACACAGGTCCTTATGTGGAGGATGGCAAGAATGAAGATGTCAAGAACGTAGCCGCAATCCTTGTGGAGAACCGTTCAAAGCAGTTCCTGGACTACGCAACCATAACCTATTCTGTAGGGGGTAAGGTCGCAACCTTCAGGGTTACAGGACTTCCTGTGGGTGGCAAGGCATGGGTGCTTGAGGCAGACAGGCTTCAGCTTGACGGCACACATTCCTTTGAGTTCCTTGACTGTGAGAGTGTGTTCAAGAAGGACGCGGTTACATCCACAACGGATATTGAAATCACAACTGAGGGAAATGTGCTGACAGCAAAGAGCAAGACAAGCAAGACGCTTAAAAACGTTTGTGTATACTATAAGAATATGAATGATGACGGCAACTACTTGGGTGGCATCACTTATATGATAAATTTTGGTACTGTTACACCGGGACAGGGTGTGAGCAACCAGTCTGCTCATTTCGGAGAAAAATCCCGTATTGTTAGGTTCAGTTTTCAGGAAGAGTAAAACTCAAAAAATCTCAAAGATTTTATTATATATACATTAATATATAATATTTACATATATTTTTCATTTTCCTTTGGCAACGGAGTTTGCCCATTAAGAAAGGAGTAATATCCATATGAAAAAATTCAAATTCGGAAGCAGAATCCTTGCTTTTGTACTTGTGTTTATCATGTTGGTAACAGCTGCACCCCTCAGTGCCCTTGCAGGAACAGTGGGCTGGATTACCACAGGTACCTATGCAGGTAAAGTAGGATTTGATACTTCCACTCAGAATCAGGATGGTACCATCAACTGGCCTATCAAGATTTATGACTATCTGGCTGATGGTATGCTTTTTGACTTCCCTGAGAATTCAACTACATCCATTTCTGCAGAAAGCTACTCAAACAACGGTGGTGGTATGTACGGTGGCGGTGCACCTATGCCTGTTACCAAACTGGGTTCTGACTACACAGGTGACTGGATTTATGGACAGTTTACTACCAACGCACCTTCGGGTAACTATAACCCCAGTAATAACTACACAAAGACAAAGAAGGCTGCAGTAGCAAACTCCAGTCCTCAGTATATGAGACTTACCCGTTATGGCGATACAGGTTATGCAAACTATTGTGTTGCTGACTTTGTAAACGACTGGTCCTCACAGGCTAAAGGAAATGTCAGATATATGACAATTGTATATCGTTCCAGCGGTATCAGTGCAGTAGGATCAACACCTGCCCTGCATTTTAACTCTAATATTGGTTCTACCGGTAACTGGACTCAGATGAAATACCCCGGTACATTCCAGAACTCATCCACATGGACATATATTGTTGTCGACCTGAAAGAGGCATATAACCTGCACCAGGGCAACACCACTTACTGGGATAATCTCTCCAGCAATATATGGAAGATATATATCCGTCTTGGTATGGATAGCTCTTCAGACTATTTTGATCTTTCTCATGTTGCTTTCTTCAATAATTCCTTTGAAGCTGAGCAGTATGGTAAGGATGCAGTTGCTTTTGATAAAAATCCCGGCACAAAGCTTGTAACAGGAACAACCACACTCAGAGCAAGTAAAACTGCTACTGCAGGTAAGTGGAATGCAGGTAACAACCGTGGATTCGGTCTCCTTATGCCCTCTACAGGCGGTGGCTGGGATACAGGCGGTGGTGCAAGTTCACTTGTAAACGGCTACCAGTCCTACAGAGTCGGTTACTCACTTTATACAGCTGATGGTGTTTCTGGTCTTGCAACAGATGCATACAATAACACACGTAAGAACCTGAACGGAACTCTTATCGGTAATAATCAGATTTACTTTGTTACTGATGCTTACAAGGATTCGGCTACATATAAGTCTCAGCTGACAAGTGACTCTGACCCCAATAATGATAGCGACTATGAGAAGGGCTTTAACACCAGTGTTGTTGACTTTGACGGCTACGACCTGCTGACAAATGTTACCTCAGGTCTTATGACTATGGGTCTGCTGGATAATAAACTCCAGAACGGTCTGCCTGTTTACAGAATTGAGGCAATAGAGTACGTTGCAGAAATGCTGTATAAGACTCTGCCTATTCCTCAGAGAGCTGCCAGCGGCAACTATAACTATAACTTCGTTAAGGGTGTTGCTGACGCACAGTTCGGTACAGATTCCTCAGGTAAGGCTCTTGACCTGCCTCAGGCTCTCAGAAACTGTCTTGGCATCACATTCACATCCGGAAAAGACAAGGGTTCAACTCCCACATATGGTAATTATTCTGATACAGTAGCAAAGCACAACGGTCTTATGGGTGAGTTCAAGAACGTTAAGGGCAATATCAAGACCTGTATGGACGCTGCTTACTATCTGCTTAATAACCTGTTTGTAGAGGGTTCATATAACCAGAAACAAACAGACTTCCGTTATCTTACACTTTCCAGTGGAACAATGGACGATGGTCGTAAGGCTTATATATTCGATGGTGGTTTCACAACAGGTGATGCTTCCACTGTTACTGATACACAGGCTTCTCAGGATGCATACAAGCAGACCAGCCAGTCCTCAGTTCAGTACAGCTCCTTTAAAGATAATGGTGACGGTACTATTTCTCTGGGCCCTGTTAAGTCCAAGGACCAGTATTGGTACGAGACTAACGCATCTACAACTCAGTATCCCTTCCTCCCTGTTAAGAATGCTACAGGCACTTATGCAGGTGAGACACAGACCTACTACTTTGTAGAGGACGGTGTAAGAGGTTATTCACAGTATGGTAGCACATATGTAGACAGAAACTATAACTATGTTATGGCTTCAAACGGTGAGTTCGTATTCCACGAAGAAGACAACCTGTTCTTCCAGTTCGAAGGAGACGATGACGTTTATCTGTTCCTTAACAATGAACTGGTACTTGACATCGGTGGTGCTCACGGTATTTCCAGAGTTGAGTTTGACGTTAACGATTACGTAGAGTGGGCAAAGACTGTACTTGCTAACCCCTCTTCATATACAGAAAAAGACATTGCACGTGCTAATGCTCTTAGCTTTGAAGACGGCGAGATTGTATCCTTCGACTTCTACTATATGGAGCGTCACGGCACAGGTGCTAACTGCCGTATTGTTACAAACATGCATATCACCGACCCTGCTCTGCGTACACAGAAGCAGGCATTCCAGAATGGTAAAGAAATCGATTACGGCGGAATCGTAGACGGTGAGCATCGTATCGAGTACGCATTCACAACAAACAACGGTGGTAACACAAAACTTTATAACTTTACATTTGACGATGCAGACATCGGTGTTTCTCTGACACCTGAGAGCGGTTTGTTTGTTAAGGGTGAAGATACACCCAGTATCAACGATGATATCAATGGTATTTATGTAACAGACGTCCGCGGTGAGAAGCTGGAGGCTTCTGACCTGACTGCGCGAGTAGTCGGCTATAAGGATGTTGGTATCGGTAACGGTGAATACAGCCTTGAGGGAACAGAGTATAAAAATGTCGGCAAAGGCAACGGTAGATTTGATTATGCTGATGTTACAATTACTTTTGCTGATAATCAGGCACTCAAGAACTTCCTTGCTACACTTGACTCCAGTGTAACAGATACAGAAACTGTTGACGATGAGCAGACACGCCGCGGTTCAGGTCTTTGGGTAGATGCATCTATGACAATCAGAGGTATCTACTACACAATGACAAGTAAGCAGAGAGATGCCGGTTACTTCAGCAACACAGTTCTGGTTACTGCAACAACCAAGGCAGATACTCAGAACGCAGGTAACGAAATTCTCCGAGGCAATGATAATCACAGAGTTTATATCACCGCTATCCCTGCTTACTACCAGTGGAAAGACAACGAGGTACACATCCTTGAAACAAGAGTTCTGGATGATGCTATCAAAGAAGCAGGTAAAGAGGGCAGTCAGCTCCACGACTATAAGAGCTTCTTTGACAAGGTTACTCAGTCCGGTAAGGGTATCAATGCTATCTGGACATACTTCTGCGATAAGAACGGTAAAAAGCTTTCTGAATACGAGCACGTAAAATCCAATAACCCTGTTCCGGGTGATAATAATTACTGGGGCTTCACAGCAAACTATGACACAACAGGTATCCACGAGTTCTATCTGCTGATGTATCTGCAGGATGAGGTTGCAGGATACGATGTTACCGGTGATATAGAAACAATGCAGCCCGGTGAGTATGCTATTGTCCGTGTACTTGTTATTGTTTCTGATGTAGAGGACGCAACTTATGTTCTCGACTACGGTCTGAAGACCGAGAACCTTGACAGCTACGGCGAACTTTTCAGAGGTGACGAGCTTCTTGGCTCTATGAGCGGTGTGGAATCCAAGCTTATGGGTATCAACACCACAGGCGGTGAGTACCTGCCTATTTCAAAGGGCTATCAGAACTATAACCGTATAGACTTCGACGCAATGCAGCTTGACGAGCATAATAATATTTATGTAAACGGCAAGGACGGCAAGGCAGACGGTTTCTATACATTTAATATGAACATCGGTGAGAATGGTAAGGAAATCACTTACAATGCATTCTCCGATATGTATTCGCTTACAGATTCAGGTACAACTCATGTTCATGCTGAGACTCCCGGTGCATGGGGCGATATGTACCTTTACTACTGGTATGATGACGGCAGAAACAACGGTTGGCCCGGTCAGCAGATGAACAAGACTTCTGCCGGTAACTACAGCCTTGATATTCCCGGCAATGTTCCTCATATCATTATCAGCCAGAAGGTTGACGATCAAACTTCCATACAGACAGTTGACCTTACTATCAACCCCGGTGAGGAAGTATGGATTGACTTCGGTGATGATCCTCAGCTCCAGAATGGTAAGTATCTGCCTACAATTGAGTACAAGTCAAGAGATGGTATCATCCACGCAACTGTACCTGATGGTTGGGGCGATGTATACTACTACTGCTGGGACGCATTCTCCAATGCACTTGAAGCGTGGCCCGGTACAAAACTTGAAGCAAAGGATTCAGAGGGTTACTATACCTTTACAATTCCCGGTGATATTACAAATATCATCATAAACAATGGTGAGGACGGTGTTGAGGTTACAGGTGAGGATGGTGTGACATCCTTAATCCGTAAGCAGACAACTGACCTGACAATTTCTGCAGGTAAGGAAACCTGGATTACAGTTAACGATACTCCCATCGAGAACACTACAGATCCCGAGAAGTACACAGCAGTTGCAACACAGTCCCTTGAAAAGGTAATAATGCACGCAACAGTACCTTCATTCTGGAGCGATGCTTACCTCTACTACTGGAACAGCAACGGTAGTTACACAGGTGTTAACTGGCCCGGAATCCAGATGACAAAGGATGCAGAAACAGGCGTATATTCCCTGGAGGTTCCTGCTGACGTTGAAAATATTATTATCAATGACGGCAAGTTCAGACAGACAGAAAACCTGACTGTTACTGCAGGTCTTGAGACATGGGTTAATGTTGAGGTTCTTACATCTAGCGCAACAGTTCAGGCATCAAAGCCCGCTGATTGGGAAAACGTTTTCTTCTATTTCTACAAGAGCGGCTACGTTGGTGATGTTGCTGATGCATGGCCCGGTACAAAGGGTTACGACCTATTTGATACAGGCTCATACAGTGTAAATGTTCCTCCTTATGCAACACATGTTGTTATCAACAATGGTGCAGACAAGAAGACAAAAGACCTGGCATTGAGCGCAGACACAATCAACAACTTTATCATCGAAGAAACAGGCGAGACAGTTGTTCAGGCAACAGTTCCTGATTGGTGGTTTGATATATGCATCCACTACTGGAACGAGGCAACAGGTGAGTCCACTCAGTGGCCCGGTGTACCTGTAACAAAGGGCGAGGATGGTACAATCACATTCCTTCCTCCCGAGGGTACAACTCATGTTATCCTCAATGCTCATCATAATCCCGAGTCTGATGACAGACAGCAGACAGCAAACATTCAGTTGGCTCAGTCTGCTATCAATAAGGTGAGTGTATATAATCATTATGACCAGAGCATTGAAACTTTGGTTCATGCTACATCCAACATCACAAGGGTTGTTCCTCCCTCTACAACAACAAAGGCAGAGGTAACCTACGGTGTAGATGCAGAGACAGAGGGCTTCAGCTTCACACCTGTAGATTTCATGGACTATGAGTACAACCTCTGGATGGCACTCACAATTCACGACAAGAATATCAATCCCACTAAACTGGGACAGCCCATTGATATCGGCAACGAAGTACAGATGTTCAAGAAGGTTACTGTTCTTCCCGCTTCTGTAGTTTACTACGAGGATACATTTGCAGGTATCAACTATGCTGACAAGTCTACAACTTCCAATGTTATCAACCACTATACATCAGGTACAGGCAGCCTGACACAGAGCATCGACCAGAATCAGCAGTATGGTAACGATAAGGTTTACCAGGGCTCTGACAACGGCGAAATCACAGGTGGCTCTCTGACTGACGTATATATCAATGATCAGAATGAGTTTGCATCATTCACATTCACAGGCACAGGTCTTGAGGTTATCGGACATAACCACGCTCAGGAGGGCGGTACTCTGGTGGTTGAACTTTATGATAATGATGGCAACTTCATCAAGGAAGTTCCTGTTATCACAGAATTCGATAATGGCGGTGACGGCGGTTCAGAATCCATCGTTGCAGTTCCCATTATCAGAATCAGCGGTCTTGAGTACGGTACTTACAAAGTAGTGCTGAAGGGTATTCCCGTGTTCGACTTTGACAACTGGACAGATTTCAGTAAGTTACCTCCTGTTGCACAGTCCTATCTGTGTATCGATGGTATCCGCGTATACCAGCCTATAAGTGGTTCAGCTCAGCTTACAGACAGACACAATATTGCTCTGGATAAGACTTATACAGGTGCAAATGTTGCAGAGGCTCCTTCTCTGAACGGTGTTTACTACACAGCTAACCTTACTGATGGCATTGCTTCTGATGTTATTGACACCTCAAACGGCAGACATCATTGGTTCGGATATCACAAGACTCTGAACCATAAGACAGCAGAGGATGGTTCACCTTACGGTCAGTTTACAGTTGACCTTAGTGATAATTACCGCCTTGACCAGTTCAAGATGCACGTAGGCAGCAAGGAGTTTGGTGCTCCTTCTTATGTTGATGTTTATGTGTCCTCTGACAATGCTAAGTGGACATATGTAGGAAGCCCGAGTAATATCGACTATAATGCAGCAAATGCCTATTGGGTAGACCTTAAGCTTGATGAAGCTGTAGAGGGCAGATATGTCCGCTTCAACTTCGGCTTCATTGATCCCTATTACTGGGTATTTGTAAATGAAGTTGAGATTTATGGCGATAAGATTGTAACAGGTCCCGGCGTACACGATGCATACATCGACAATGAAAAGGGTGCTGAGTTTACTGAAATCAGAGATCTGATTAAGCAGAGACAGGCATTCGTTGTTAAGTATACAGACGATAACGGTCTCAGCGTATCCGGTGGTACAAATACTTGGATTGAGAACCGTAACAATGTTCTTCCCGGTGACCACAACACCAAGTGGACAAATAACACAGTAAACAGTGTTAACGATTACATGATTGCAGGTCCTAACAACGAAGTTTATATGATTGAAAGCACAGGCGCAGAGCAGTCTGCACTTGCATTCTATGTAGAAGAGAAAGATGCTGATGCTGCAACAATGCAGATTGGTATCAGAGCTCTTGACTATCGCAGCTTCGTAGGATCAGGCACAGCAGGTAAGTACAACGCAGAGATTCAGTATGGTGCAGTCGGTGATGACGGTAGCATTGTATGGAGAACTCTGACTACAACAACAACTCCTGCTGAGCAGTACTACGAGATTCCTTACACAGAGTGTCCCTATGACGAGACTCTGAACAGATATCAGGTTGTTATCAGAGTTGCTGACACATCACCCAATGGTATGGCAGCATATACAACACTCAAACTTAACGGCCTTGAACTTCTTACTCTGAACGAGTCTGAGGTTCCCGATGTTACTTACGGTGAGGATATCAGAAATGTACTCCTTGACTCAAACGGCAACACACTTGATTCTTCCAAGTTCGTTGGATTTATCGACCTTGTTGACCAGATGCACGCTACAAGCGAGCCTGAGCAGGGTGGCAACACCGGCACAACAACTCCCACCGAGCCTGTAATTACAGGTAGTGACACAAGTTCTATGGGCGTTCTTTATGACAGCTTTACAGCAAACTCCTCTGACTTTGGTATTACAGAGAAGAGCAAGATCTTCATTGTAACTGATTCCGAGGCAAACAAACCTGCTGATAAGATTATAGAGACAGCTCAACTTGCACAGCGTCAGTTTGCAGCAGACGGCTACGATATGCAGGTTGTATGGGGACTTGAGAAGTATGCAACCAAGGGTGATATCATCATCTACACAGGTTCTGCATACAGCACTAACGGTGACGAGGGTTATACCCTTGAGGTTACTGACAGAGCTAAGCTCCAGTGTACAGACGAGGACGGTCTCCTCTATGGTATGAACACTCTCCAGAAGCACTTCCGTGCAGCAGGCAAGAACGCAATCAAGGGCTTCAAGATTGTTGACCAGCCTGATACCAAGGAGCGTGCACTCCACCTTGACGTAGCAAGAAAGTATCTGACCAAGGAAATGGTTAAGAACTACATTGCAGAGATTTCCTGGATGGGTTACAACGCAATCGAGCTTCACATGTCTGAAGACGGCGGTTTCCGTATGGACTTCTGGGGTAACAAAGCTCTGCAGGAAGTTCCCAATATGACAGGCAACGACTTCTCATGGCTTTGCGGCAGTAATCCTGCTTCTTGGGTATATACTCAGTTCCGTGATGATAACGGCAAGGTTAACGATAAGGGTAAGTATCTGACAACTGAGGAGATTATCGAAATCTGTGAGACAGCTAAGGAATATAACATCGAAGTTATTCCTTCCTTCGATACTCCTGCTCATGTAAACTATATTACAAAGCTGTACTACGATACAGTATCTGCTAACTCCAATTCTTCTATCAGAAACTTCACATACAATGGTACAAACTATACGCTGCCTACTCGTATTCACTTCAGAAACAGAGGATACGACAGTGATTGGGAAGTGCTTGATCTGAGCAACACAGCAGTAAAGAACTTTGCTTATGCTATGTATAATGATATTGCAGCATTCTTCAAGCACTATGCAGGTTCAACAGACTTCAACATATGTGCAGACGAAGTTTCACTTGATAGTTCAATTGATAAGTGGACATACACAGACTTTATCAATTACACAAACAGCGTTAACTCTGTTCTGAAGTCCCATGGCTACAGAACAAGAATGTATAACGACTTTGTTTATAAGAATTACACATCCTCTGTTGCACTTGACAAGGATATCGACATCGTCTACTGGCTGCCTTATGACAGCTCTGCGCAGCCCAACCTGAAGACGGCAAGTGCAATTGCTAAGGATGGCAGACAGATTTACAGCGGTATTAACTGGTGGACCTATTACGTTCTTCGTATTGCACCCACTTCAAAGAAAAATAACCTGGATGCCCGTGATCCCAACAACAGTCAGTGGTGGTTTAGCAGAAACCAGGAAGACCGTATCTACAACGAGTGGAATGCATCCAGAACAGGTTCTTACAGTGACACTAACAATGGTAAGGCAAATGACTACTCAGGAAACAACCTTGCAGGTGCATACTTCATGATCTGGAACGACTTTGCAGGTCTTAACACAGAGGTTGAGGTTTGGAACGGCTGCTACGATACACACGGTACATACAACAGTAGTACAGGTACATACAGCGGTAATGGAAATTACTACAGCCTTATCGAGCGTATGTGGTCCAGCGGTATCAAGCAGTGGAATTCTGACATCAACAACACACTTACCTTTGCAAACTTTGAGCCGCTTCGTGACAAGCAGGGATTCTTCCCCGGCTATGTTGCTACACCCAGCACAGAGAAGTATGCACGCGGTATGAATCTCCCCGCAGCTGAGGAAGTTGAAGGACAGTACAGAACTTACTACGAGGTAACATTCAAGAACTACGATGGTTCTGTTATTGAAACACAGATGGTTAAAGAAGGTACAGCAGCTACTGCTCCTCAGACTCCCACAAGACCTGCTACTGTATGGTACACATACACATTCACAGGTTGGGATACAGACTTCTCCGATATTACAAGTGCAACAACCGTTACAGCTCAGTATTCTGAGTCTGCAACAATCGCAGGTAAGATTGGTTACGTTGAAATCAAGAACTCCGGCGGTAGTGACCTTCAGGTATCTGTTGACGGTAGCGGATACAGACCTGTTGGTATGACCTATGTAAATCCCAGTATGGACTTTGGTAGGCTTGTTTCTGTTAAGGCTTCAACAAACAATGACCACAAGTTCCTTGGTTGGGTAAATGCAAAGACAGGTGAGGTTGTCAAGACTGAGCCTCAGCTTTCCTTCTATTCATCAGGTAACGATGTATTCATTGCAATGTACGAGGCTGACCACACAAGCGGTAAGAGCCTTGTAACATTCAAGAACGACAAGACAAACCAGATTATTGATATCCAGTACTATGGTGCTGATGATATCCTTGCCTTCCCTGCAGTTGCAGATTATCCCGGTTACAAGTTTGTTGGTTGGGATAAGTCAGATGTCCAGATTATGGATGCACTTGCAAAGGGTGAGAATATCACAATCACAACCAAGTGGGTTACAAACAATGTTTACTTTACAGTTAAAGTTAACGGCGGTGAACTTACAAGCTTTGTGAGCGGTGGTGTTAACGACCAGTATCAGGCTTATAAGGCAACTGTAGTTACTGCAAATGCACCTGCATCCGGTCAGAAGTTCGCATACTGGACAGACGAGCAGGGCAGAATCGTAAGCTTTGATGCTGAATACAAGTTCTATCCCCATAAGAACACAGAACTCACAGCAGTTTACACAAGCTCTTCTGCTACAATCAGTAATCAGGTTATCTCAACTGTTGACATTGACACAGATACACTTGGCGATGCTAACACAGTATTCTTCTCCTGGGATTCTTCAACAACTGATTATCAGATAATCAATGTTGGTGTACTTCTCACAAAGAAGGAGAACTACTACTCAGGTACATTCGGTGTTGGCACAATTGACAAGAACGTTCTCCAGTTCGTTCCTCCTGTAAGCCACAGGACATTCAACGCAAACTCATACTCCATTACTATCCCCAATGTTCAGGTTGGTGATACATGGGTAGCAAAGAGTTTTGTACAGTACAGAGATACAGAAGGTGTTCTCCGTGTTGCATATTCTGACCTGTGTGAGGCTACAAAGCCCCTCCAGTAAGAACAGAATGCTCTGAGGTAAAAAACAGAAAACCCTGAAATAAGGGTATAAAAAGTCCCCGATAGCGACTGCTGTCGGGGGCTTTGTTTATAAATAAAAATTATTCTGTAGTAAGTTCAACAAGGATAACCTCAGGCGGATTGAAAAGTCGCAAGGGGAACAGGGAGTTGCCTACACCGCGGCTGACAACAAGATTTGTGTTATCCTCAGTATAAAGTCCGCTGTCGTATTCAGGCAGCAGACCTTGATGGGGAGCGTAGAGACCGCCGATAAAGGGGAGCCTGAACTGTCCCCCATGGGCGTGCCCCGAGAGTACAAGGTCTATGTTGTTGTCCTTGTAAACCTTAAACATCTCAGGACGATGAGAAAGTAGAAGGGTGAAGGACTTCTCTGTCTGAGATGTAAGCTCTTTCAGTGCAGAATTAATTATTACTGATTGGTCTATGTTGTAACTCATAATTGTAAAGTCAGGATCATCAACACCCATAATGCAGATGTTGTCTTCTCCTTTGATATGGGTGGCAGTTTCGTTACGCAGTACGATAACTCCTGCTTCCTCAAAACCGGCAAGAAGTATCTCGAAATCTGCAGGGACTCTTGCCTCGTGATTGCCTGCTACATAATAACAAGGGGCAATCTCAACTGCTTTCTTTACAAAATCAAGGGCAACCTGTGTGTCTGTTCTGTGGCAATCCACAATGTCGCCTGTAATGGCAATGATGTCGGGCTGTGAGTCGGAAATCATATTGATGAGCCTTTCGTTATCCTTGCCGAAAGTAGCGTTGTGCAGGTCGGAGATGTGAGCAATCCGGAAGCCCTCAAATCCTTCGGGAAGTTTTTCACTTTTAACTGTGATTGTGTTCAGTTTCAGGTTTTTGTTGCAGATAAGTCCGCTTATGAGTAAGGTGATAAAAATTACAATCAGTACGCAACAGATTATAATAAGGATTTTCTTTGACTTTTTCATATTGTTCTCCTTTTTACAGACAAGCCTTAAGTTTGTCTGTGTTTTCAATTTTGAATGAGCTTTTGTAGTAACTGATGATTTCCTCCTGTTGCATTCGGCTCAACTCCCGGCTGAGAGCTGAGCGGTTTACTCCCAGCAAGGCGGCAAGGTCTTCTCTTGAATACTCCACAATAAAAGTCTGTGAGCCGTACTTTTTCTGCATATCAAGGATGAACATTGCAATTTTCTGCCGCATCTGATTGCAGGAGAGATAAGCAATCTTTCTGTTAAGCGTCCAGAATTTATCTGCAAGTCCGTGGAGGATGTTAATGAGCATTCTTCTGCACAAGGGATTGCAGGATTTCTCCATAAGTACGGTTATATCAAGAAGTACAACCTTGGAATCTTCTTTCACAAGGGTGCTGACAGGGTTTGGCTGATTCTCTGAGTACATCAGCACATCACCGAAAAGGTCTCCTTCCTTGAGAGTCTGAATAACCCTTCGCACTCCTGAGTAAGAGACGCTTTCTGCAATTATTTTACCCTCCAGCAGAATTCCTGAGCGTGAAGTAAGGTCGCCCTGATTGAATACAGTGCTTCCCTTTGCAAAGTGAACAGGAGAAAGATTGAGAAAAGAAATAATGTCATCCAGTTCCTCCTGGGTAAAACCTGAAAAAGGTTTGCTTTTTTTCAGTATATGGTAGTAATTTTTCATTCTGAATTCCTCACAAGGTAAAGTTGCGTTGCTACAGCAACGCAGATTATACCTATATTGTATTATAATATAAATGAAAAATCAATAGGAGGTTCTGTATATGAAAAGAACAGTTTCAATTTTATCAATTCTTATGGCACTTGTACTGATGCTTTCAATGGCAGCTTGTGCAGGTGACACAACCACAACAACACCTGACACAACTCCCACAGAGACTCAGGTGAAGAACACTCTGGCGGATAATGAGGTTATGAACATCTACACTCTGAAAGGCCCCACAGGTATGGGTATGGCTCAGATGATTGCAGATGAAGCAGACGAAGAGGACAAAGACCGTAATTTTGTAATTGCTGCTGCTCCCGAGGATGTTTCAGCCGCTATCATCAACGGTGACGCTGACATTGCAGCTTGTCCCGTTAACCTTGCATCTGTACTCTACAACAAAACTGGTGGCAGAGTTGAACTTCTGGCACTTAACACTCTGGGCGTTACCTACATTCTTACAAACGGCACAGAGGTTAACACAATTGAGGACCTGAGAGGCAAAACTATTATCTCTGCAGGTCAGGGTGCAACTCCCGAGTATATCCTTACAAAGCTTCTCACAGACAGCGGTCTTGAGATTGGCAAGGATGTGTTTGTAGAATTCAAATCCGAGCATAGCGATGTTGCTTCTCTTCTCGCTGCAGGTGAGGCTCAGGTAGCACTCCTGCCCGAACCCAATGTTACTGCTACTTCTCTGCAGAATGCAGATGTAAAGGTTGCTCTTGACCTTACAAAGGAGTGGGAAGCAAAGTACGGCACAAAACTTGTACAGGGTTGTATCATCGGCAGAAAAGACTTTGTTGATGCATACGCAGGTGAGGTTGATGAATTCCTTGAGGAGTACAAAGAGTCCGTTGATTTTATCAATACTGCATCTGACGAGGCTGCACAGATGATTGTTGACGCCGGTATTATTCCCAAGGCACCCCTTGCAAAGAAGGCTATCCCCAACAGCTATATCACCTTTATTACAGGTGAAGAAATGAAGACTCTCGCAGTAGAAAACCTGCAGGTACTTTTTGCTGCAAATTCTGCATCTATAGGAGGTAATCTCCCCAATGCTGACTTCTACTACAACTACACCTACGTTGACTGATAAGAAGCCTGAGAAAAAAAGAAAATCTCCCAGGGAGATATTAAAAAGAATACTCATATCCTTTGGCGTTTTAGCCTTCTGGATAGGAGTATGGCAGATAGTTTATATGACCGTGGGGATGGATGTTATTATTCCATCCCCTTTGGGCACTGCAAAGAGAATAGGAGAACTCCTTGTAACAGGAGATTTCTGGGTTATCACTGCATCCTCTGTGGTGAGGATTCTCACAGGCTACCTGTGCGGTATTATCCTCGGACTTCTCCTTGCAGGAATAACATATGCATCCCCTTTTATATATAATCTGTTGAAGCCTGTGATTAACATTGCAAAGGCTACACCTGTTGCATCCATGACAATCATTATTATTGTGTGGGTTACAAACAAGGCTGTGCCTCTGTTTATCGTAGGACTTATGGTATTTCCCATAATATGGGGCAATACCTATGAGGGCATAAGAAACACAGACAAGAAACTTCTGCAGATGTCTGATAGTTTCTCCGTTGGCTTTTTTCATAAACTCAGGTTTGTGTACATCCCTTCGGTGTATCCTTACTTTATAGCAGGTGCTTCGACTGCTCTTGGACTTGCCTGGAAGTCAGGTGTTGCCGCAGAAATTCTTGGTTCAACCCAGGGCTCTGTAGGTCAGCAACTGAATACAGCAAAGGTAACCCTTGATTCCGAGGGGAAGTTTGCCTGGACAGTTGTGGTTATACTTCTGAGCATTCTGTTTGAACGGGCTTTTGTAAAACTTCTGTCAGGTTCCACACTGAAAATCCGTCTGAATGCAAAAGCCACACAGCAGAAAAAACCTACCGAAGATGCATATGTTTCTGCTGAGAATATCAGCAAGGCATATGAGGATAAACAGGTTCTTGATAATGTGAGCATAAGTGTAAACAGGGGAGAGGTTGTTGCTGTCCGCGGTGCTTCCGGTGCAGGAAAAACCACCCTGCTTATGATATTGTCGGGACTGATACAGGCAGACAGGGGCAAGGTTCACTCAAAAGGCGGTGTGAGTTTTCTGTTTCAGGAGGACAGGCTTCTTCCTTGGCTCACAGTAAAGGAGAATATCCTTTTTGTAAACGGCAAAGCAGATACAGATGAACTTCTCCGTGTTGTTTCTCTTGAGGGATGCGGGGATATGTATCCCGATGAGCTGTCCGGCGGTATGAAGCGCCGTCTTGCGATTGCAAGAACATTGGCAGGACAGGGCGAAACCGTCATTCTTGACGAGCCTTTTACAGGACTTGATGAGCAGTTGCGTCTGCAGGTTGCACAGAGAGTTTTTGACAGACTTAAACAAAGACCTGTACTCCTTGTAACTCACGATAGTATGGAAGCACAGCGTTTTTCTAATAAAGATATATTTATTAACTGAACATAAAAACACCTGCAAGGTTTTTGCTTTGCAGGTGTTTTGCGTTTGTGCATATTACATTTTAATAATTTCTGATGAGAAGGCAGGGAGTGTTACCTCAAAATGTCTGCCCTTGAAGTCCGCATAGATTGTCTTTGTTTCAGGGGCGATGTTCAGGAATACCACAGCGGTTTCCTTGTCGCTTACCCTTGCAAAGGCATACTGCTCGTTCTGAATCTGTACCTGCTCGTAGGCGCCGTGCATCAGCGCGTGGGAATTCTGACGGATTTCGGCAAGGTATTTCAGATGTTCAAGGAGTTCCCTGTCAGTAATCTGAGGATTATCCACATCAATGTAGGGACGCAGAGGACTATCGTTATGGTGCGCTTTCTGACCTTCGATTGCCCATTCGCTGCCGTAGTATATGCTGGGTGCACCTGGCATTGTATACATAAGTGTGTACAGATTCTTAAGATGACGTCTGTCATTTATCATATTCACAATGCGGTTTACATCGTGATTGTCAAGGAAGTTGTAAAGTGTAAGCTCCTTGTAAAGTCCCCAGGGACCAAACTGCCTTGCAATGCCGTGGGCAATCTCAAACATATTCTTTGAGTTTACAGAGGAATACAGACCTTTGTAGCACTCGTAGTTGGTAACAGAATCCAGCATATGGGGATTTGCCCATACACGGTAGTCGCTGGAGTTTGTAATCTCGCCCATAAGCCAGAAGTCAGGATTTTTTGCCTTTGTACGGCGCTTAAGTGCTCTGAAGAAATCGTGGTCGATGCAATCAGCAGCATCAAGTCGCAGACCTTCAATTCCGAATTCATCAATCCACATATCAACTGAGGACAGCAGATATTCTACAACATCGGGATTTTTCAGATTAAGTTTTACAAGCAGGTCGTGACCTGCCCAGTTGTCGTAACGGAGGTTATCGTTATAACTGTTGTTGCCATCAAATCTAAGGCCGGAAATCCAACCGCAGTAGGGCGATGCCTGACGGTTTTTCAGCACATCCTGCACAGCAAAGAAACCTCTGCCCACATGGTTGAACACACCGTCAAGAATCAGGTGGATGCCTGCTTCTCTCAGAGCCTTACATACTGTGATGAAATCCTCGTTTGTGCCGAGTCTTGTGTCAATAAGACGGAAGTCGTGAGTGTCGTAGCCGTGACATCCGGACTCAAAGATGGGGCCAAGATACAGAGCGTTGACACCGATGGACTTCATATGGGGAATCCATTTTCTTACAGCATCAATTCTGTTTGCTACAGGTTCACCTGTGTTGACTTTTGGAGCACCGCAGAAGCCGATAGGATAAATCTGATAAAAAATACATTCCTCAGGGACAAAGGCGCCCATCTGAATTTGCTTTAAATCGACTTTTTCTAAGGATGCAGGAGTTTCACAGGATGGTGCTTCACAGGAAACAGGAGCAGTTGCCTCTTTGTCTGCAACATATTTTGCAAGTTCAAGGGCGATATCAAAGTGTCCCGAATCGTGCTGGGTGTGTTTAATCTGCTTCTCCTTCATTCTTGTATCCCACTTGGGTGCATCAAGTAAATCACCGCTTGTAAAGAAGAAGTAAGCATCAAGCCCTCTGAAATCACACATAGCCTGAACAGCGGCACACTCCATCTCAACGGATATGCAGCCCTCTGCCTTGCGCTTTTCAAAGTTTCCTCTGGTTTCTCTGTGTACGGCGTCAGTTGTCCAGGTTTTGCCCTTAATGTAGGGAATACCTGCTGACTCCATAAACTCAGCAACAACATCTGCATTTTTGATATTGATATAATCAGATGCAGGGGCATAGTGATAGGAGGTGCCTTCGTCACGATATGCAGAAACAGGCACCATAACCTTGCCTCTTGCAATTTCTTTGTTAAGACAGCCTGAGCCACCAAAAACAATATACTTGTTGGTGTTTATTACAGAAAAACTGTCCTCAATATCTGCAACGCAGGCAGGACCGCCTATTGGGGACATATATATTGCAAAGGTTTTGCCTTCGTAATCAAAATTATAAACGGGATTTGTGCCGTTTGCCGAGAACAAATCTCCGATTTTCTCGCACTTGAAATTCTCAAGTACATATTTGAGAATAATGTGAGAAAAAGTGAGAATACAGGCGTCAACCACGGGAGCATCCGCGTTACGGTTGACTTTTATTATTTCTTCTGAATATCTGTCAAATGAATCAGTTATCATATTGTTTGACTCCAATCGGGTTAAGATAAATACATATGAATAATATAGCATAAAAATGCAGGGGTTTCAATAATTTATCAAGCATATATATAGAATTTATACTGTATGTAAACATAAAAAATCCCCTGCAGAGCAAATCCGCAGGGGAGAGTACCTGTAATTATCTTTCATATTTAAGATGCATCTTTCCGTCAATATAGGATATGTGGATATAACTGGTACTGACGGAACCATCTTCAAAGTAAATCTGAATTTCTACAATGTCTTCTTTGTCTTCTGAAATATATTCGTTATTGCTGATAGGTTTGCCGTTTTCATCCACAGGAACATACCATACGGATGAAGTTTTCTCATTTTCTGTCAAGTTGTCATCGCTGCAGATAAGTACAATTCTGGTGTCTGTGTTGTAGAAAGGTTTTATATTTCCATCGGAGTCCAGGTAAAGAAAATGTCCTTTGTCGTATGGAACAAGAAATTCCCCTTCTCTGTTCAGAGATTTAACCTTTAAATCTGAGATTGTTTTTCCCTCAACAACAATTATACCGGCAGTCAACATATTGCTTTGGTCAATTATGTCCACTTGTTCCAGATCATAGGTCGCCTTGTAGAATGTTTTAACACTGAGATTTGTGTATTCATCTGTGCCTTGTGCGGCAACATTGATGGCAAAATCGTTTTTTGGCTCTATGCAGGTGTAGATTAGAAGTCCTGCACAGATGAGGATTGCAAGAACGGCGGCAATAGCAGAAGAGTAACTCAGAAAAATCCGCTTTTTTGAAGTTCCTCTGAACTCAAAGGATTCCTGCTCTCTGCCGTAATAATTCTGAAGCATAGAATCCAGCTTATCCTGTGGGTTGTTATTCATCAAAAAGCTCCTTTCTTAAGTGTTCTTTTGCGCTGTTTAGACGGGATTTTACTGTTCCCTCGGGAATACCCAGTATCACAGACATCTCTGCGTAGGTGAAATCTCTGAAATAATACAGGGCAATAACCTCTCTGCGCTTCGGTTCCAGTTTGTTTATTGCTATGTGCAGAGCAATGTAGTCCTCTATGTTTCCTTTAGCATCGGGAATGGAGTTGATTGTTTCTGCCATTTCTTCATTTGTGCTGAAGTTCATCCTGTATCTGCGGAATGGGTTGCGGAGCATATCTCTGTAAGCATTTACGCACACCGACCACAGCCATTTGTCAAAGGGGCGGCTTTGGTCATATTTGCTGTATCCTTTTATTACCTTCTCCCAGGTTGTCTGAAAAAGGTCCTCTGCATCCTGTCTGCAGACGCAAAGAGAGGTGCATAGTCTGCTAAGCTCAGAAGAGTGCTTTTCGATAAGGTCCTGTATTTCATTGTTCACAGCATCTCCTCCTTGCTGAAAAAGGGTGATTAATACTTAAGTAGTTTAAGCGATCCTGCAATGTACTTCTGGATATCTGTTGCATCCTTGATTGTTATATCTTCATCGCAGTCAAAGTCCGCGTATTGCATAAATATAAAATTTCCTGTTGGCAGGCCTGCCAGATATTTCTGAATTGCAGTTGCATCCTTGATGTTCACTTCCCCTGAAAAGTCCAGATCTCCCCAGAACCAAGGGAGTGCGGGGCCGTACTCAGAGCGGTCCTGATTCTCCCAGAAAGCAAGGTAATAATCGCATTGATCGGGGGACGGATATGCTATTTCTGTACAGAAGAGTGTGTCTCCAAGGCAATCCGTGCTGAACAGAACCTGTTCTTGATTGTATCTGTTTGTATCTGTGGAGAATATAACAAAATACAGTTTGTCGTCCTGGATACCGCCCGCCTTGCGGATGTCGTAGGAGTATCTGCCGTCTGGCAGAGGGGAGCAGATTTCTTTTTTTGACTGCCAGTATGCAAGGGAGGATCCTTGTTGTTCTAAGATATGACAGTATACAGTATCATAATCTTTCCAGCTGTCGGCAGGTCTGAAGTAGATAATCTGACTCTCAGCTTCTTCGGTGTCTTTGGCAGAAATTCCCACGATGCCCATAGATGCCATTAATATAAGGGAGAGAGCAAAACATAAAAATCTTTTAGTCATAACGATTCCTCCTCAGCAAATTTTAGGAAGCGGAAGGGACAAAGTTTGCAACGCCTTCTCAGACTTCTGTTTTATATACGTTTCAAGGAGTGGTTTTGTTCAAATCTTTTTTAAGAGAATTATACAAAAAATAAAACTCTCTGACAAGAGTCGGAGAGTTTAAGCATCTTCTTTGTACTCGGCAATATCCTCAAGTCTGCAATCAAGGACCGAGCATAACTTTGAAAGTGTCTTTGTCTCGATATTTTCGTTTGCTTTGAGACGGCGGATGGTTTTGCTGTCGATACCGCACTTTTCTCTGAGAGTATAGGTTGTGACACCTTTTTTCTCCATAGTAATCCACAATTTGTCAAATGTAATAATGGCAAACTCCACCTTTCAGTAAAACCTGACATTATTAATTATGGGGGTTATAATCTTGTTTATTAAGGGGATATAATCCCCATATCGTGTAAATTACAGCAGAACCCGACAGTATGGATTCTGTCGGGTTCTGCGGATAATTTTATATTTATGTGAACAGACGCTTTCTTGTGATACCTATTATTGCAACAACCGATGTCAGCATGGCAATCACAGAGAATATTACAACATTTATACTCTGTCCTGTGGATACGGAACCGGGATTTGAGGGCTTGATGGCTGTGTCCTTTTCGGGTGCTTTTGATTCGGCCTTTGTCCAGTTGACCTGAATGCCTGAGTCTTTGATGAGCTTTTCTACGCTGTCCTGAGAAAGACCGAGTCCCTGAGCCATATCGTCAATAATTTTCTGGTCTGTTTTGCCTGAGTATGTTCTTGCGTTTTCCAGCTTGTCTGCAAGAAAAGCAGAGAACAGCTGAGATGCGGTGGTGTCAGGGGGCAGACAGGTGCCGATAAGGTTGCCGATAGAGGTTATCTGCATAAGAGGGCCATATGCAGAAGGACTCTGGTTTCTGAAGAATGCTGCACGGCAGGTCTTGTTGCTGTCCAGGGGATGCTCATATACTGTGCTGTTACAGTACAAGGTGTCGCCCAGACAAGCTGTTGTCATAATGGCATCGTAGGTCTGCATCAAAGTGTCAACGCTGAAGAGCATTCCGTAGTACTTGCCTTCTTCAAGACCGCCTACCTTGGAGACATCGTAAGAGTATCTGCCGTCAGGCAGGAGAGTACATTTTTCCTTTTTAGACTGGAAAGGAGCAAGGGGAGTGGGTGAGCCGTACTCCCATATATGACAGTATACGGTTTTGTAGTTTTTCCAGTCTTCGGGAACTTCAAAGTAAAGTTCGCCGCTGACACCTGTTTCTGCTAAGGTAACATCGGCAGCGTCTGCAAAGAACAGGCTTGTTAAGGTGAGACTCAGCATAGCCAGTATCAGACAAAAAATCCTTTTAATCATTATAATTCCTCCAATAATACTATAGTAAGCAACAGAAATATGTAACGGATTTAATATTTCGTACGCTTCTGTTATATATACGTCTGAAAAATGGATTTGGTTCAATTTTTGATAAAAAAGAGAAATCCCCGACAGATGGGGTTTCTGTCGGGGGAGATATAAGATCCAATAATTAAGGAAAAATATTTTTATACCAGTTTTGCACAGACTGTACCCTTTGAATAAGTTCTCCACAGGTCATCAAGGTAACCTTCAGCACTTGTTATTTCATCGGGTTTGTAGCATAACTGCAGAGTTTTTGTGCAGGTTGTTCCGTCTTTTTTTGTAACAGTCACATCAATTTTAACCTGGTTTATGATACGTTCAAAGATTTTGTTCTGATAGTTGAAGAATCCCACCATATCGTCTGCCTGGGCAAAGGTGCGGAGATTTTCGATTTCTTCCTGTGTTGCAACCGGAGGGGCGGTGTTTCTGTAACCGCTTCCAAAGGAGCTTACCCAACCGTATTCTGCGTTCAGCTTATCACTGTCTTCAGAGATAACTATATCTGCATTATCGGTTAATCCGTTATGACAGGATTCTTCAGGATTTGTGTAGCTGTAGTATTTGGTGATTCGCTCGTAATTGTAGTTGCTGTCATAGACGGGATTGAAGCAAAAAATGTAATTGTTCTGCTCGTCATAATTTATGGTATGCTCAGCCTTTGGGGAGTGGTATCCGAGAATAAATGCAGAGGCGTCCTTGCCATCGGGACAGTATACGGGAATAATAACACCATTGTTTGCTTTGTATGTTATGGTTTCTATATCATCTCCCACCACGTCAAGGTTGAGCTTAAGGGTAACGGAATGGAAAAGGTATCTCTGTGTCAGGTCGTATTCTTTTGCATTCTGGTCCAGCACAAAGTCAAAATTAAATTCTACAAGAGGATAACTGTCACTTTTGATTTCTACAAAGGTGTCGTTGTTTATTTCATCCGCAGATGCTATGCCTGCTTCGTCAAGTGTCTGGGCATTGGCAATAATGATAAAGCCTGTGTCTGCGTTTTTTGCAGGAATCAGACAAGCACCTATAACAAGAATTACTGCAAGACAGGCGGCAATTACAGGGATGGGTTTAAGGTTTCTTTTTTTAATAAATGTATATTCGGTGTGCATATTCTGGTGATAGTCTCTGAGAAGTCGGTGGATTTTTTCGTCTGTAAACTTATTCATTGTTTAACTCCTTTCTAATCTGTGCTCTGGCACTGCTGAGTCTGGATTTAACTGTGCCTTCGGGAATGTTCAGTATCTGAGAAAGTTCTGCGGTGGACAGGTCTTTGAAATAATAGAGTGCTATAACCTGTCTTTTCTGAGGTTCAAGTCGGCTGATTGCCTTGTGCAGTACAATACAGTCGTCTCTGTCCTGCTCTGTTGTGGGAACGGAGAGGAGTATTCGCTCCAGGTCTTCGGAAGAGTCAAAAGAAACGACTCTTCTGCGGAAGGGATTTTTCAGCATATCCTTGTGAGCGTTGATGCAGATGCTCCACAGCCACTTGTCAAAGGGTCTGCTTTCATCATACTTTTTGTAGTTGCGTATAACCTTTTCCCAGGTTGCCTGATATAAATCCTCTGCATCAAAGTGATTCTGACACAGAGAACTGCATAATCGTCCAAGATCTTTGCCGTGAATCTTTATGTATTGGGATATATCCGGTTTCATCTGTGTCTCCTTTCTTAAATGCTTTCACTATATATACGATTTGGTTTTCAGTTCGGTTCATTGGCTTTTTGTTTATATGCTTTGTTTTCGGGATAAAGAAAAAACAAGGAGACTGCAGAAGCAGAAACCCCATAAGGCGGTGTTCCCATAAACAAAAGGTTTTTGTCGTACAAACTTACTGATTGCTATTGTATAAGACAAAACCACCCGAAGAAGAACGAAACAAATTCTTTTTCGGGTGGTATCTTTTTGTGGAGCTGGTGACGTGACTTGAACACGCGACCTGCTGATTACGAATCAGCTGCTCTACCGACTGAGCTACACCAGCAAATATATCTTACATCAAAATGCTTTGTCCGATTAATAAGTATACCGCATATTTCTGATTTGTTCAATAAAAATGATAAGAAAAAATTTTGTAAACCTAAGTGGAAATTTTTCACAAAAACTGGAAAAGTGTGAAATTTTCGTGCATAATATAGATGTTGGTGTTTTTTCACCAAAACCAAACAGAATTAATATTACGGGGTGGTAATATGTCAAAGGATTTAGGAATTATCTTAAGAACATTTCGCACAAAATGCGGTCTGACACAGTTGCAGGTTGCGGATGCCCTGCATCTTGACCGCTCAACCTACGCATACTATGAGAGAGGCACAACAGAGCCTGACCTGAAAGGTTTAAGAAAACTATCAGTGGTTTTCAATGTTGATCCCACGCTGCTTTTGCCTGATGATGAGGGCAGGTTTTCTCTTCGTGTCAGCGATGTAACTGCTCAGGAACCCTCTGAGAATGCAGAAACAGAAAACACAGAAACTACAGAGGTAAAACAGAAACATGAGGTTGAGCTTCCTGTGGAAGTAGAGCAGAGAATGTTTGAACTGCCAAAGGAAGAAAAGGCACTTCTTGCGTTTTTCAGGGTGTTGTCTGCTTCTGATAAAGATCGCGTAATGGAGTATGTTATGAGTGTTTTTGACGAGAGTGATAAATAAAACTGTCACAATACAAGGAATTATTGATATTTCTGTATAGTAAAAAAGTCTTTACATTTTATAATGTATATGATATAATACTTGTGTTTTCGCCCCTTTCACGGATTCGGGAGTATGCCGCAACGCGGATTCACCGTCCCGTCCCTGTGATTGTCGGGTAATATTTTAAAAAAGGTGGTTTACACAATGCTTAAAGAAGAAAAGATTGCTATTATCAACGAGTATGCTCTCCATGAGGGTGACACAGGTTCTCCCGAGGTTCAGATTGCTCTTCTCACAAAGAGAATCAACGACCTCACCGAGCACCTCAAGGAGCACAAGAAGGATCATCACAGCCGTAGAGGTCTCCTTAAGATGGTTGGTCAGAGAAGAGCTCTTCTCGCTTACCTGACAAAGGTTGACATCGAGAGATATCGTTCTATCATCGCAAGACTCGGTATCCGTAAATAATCACAGTCTTAAGTGGGGCAGACGGCATTTTTTGCCGTTTGCCCTGTATTCCGTTTATAACAGGGATTTTTACTGCTTGAGTTTAGCGGTAAAATGAGGATTCCAGCGCCGACCACCGGAGCCCTGTAAAATCAACTGCGATTACGCAAATTGCCGAATGGATTGTAAATGCGGTGCATTTGCAATCAGGCAATTTTGTAGAGCAGGCGGATTTTTCAGGATCAGCACAGGTGAACGAGGCGTGCCGCAGAAAAGTGTCATTCGAGATACAATGTGCTATAGGTTATAGGCTTTCAGAAGTTGTTGGAGTCTTGATTTTATTGCTAAATCAGCATCAGATCCCTGTGGAAATATAATTTTAATTTTTACAGGAGGATTTAATTATGGCAAACAAAGCTATGACTTTTGACAAGTTCAGAACTTTTGAGACAGAATTTGCAGGCAGACCCCTTGTTGTTGAGACAGGTAAAACTACTCAGCTGGCAAATGGTGCTTGTCTTGTTCGCTACGGTGAGACCGTAGTTCACGTTGCTGTAACAGGTGCAGCAAAGCCCAGAGAGGGTATCGATTTCTTCCCTCTTTCAGTTGATTTTGAGGAGAAACTCTACGCAGTAGGCAAGATTCCCGGCAGCTTCTTAAAGCGTGAGGGCAGACCTTCTGAGAAGGCTATCCTTACAAGCCGTGTTATCGACAGACCTATCCGTCCTCTCTTCCCCAAGGATATGAGAAACGACGTTTCCGTTGTATGTACAGTAATGTCTGTTGATCCCGATTGTCAGCCCGAAATCGTTGCAATGGTAGGTACATCTATCGCTATCTCCATTTCTGATATTCCCTGGAACGGTCCTATCAGCGGCGTTTCCGTAGGTTATGTTGACGGTGAGTTCGTTATCAACCCCACAGCAGCACAGCGCGAGGTTTCTGAGATGGCAACAACTGTTGCTTCCACAGACAGCCGTATTGCTATGATTGAAGCAGGTGCAAACTGCGTAAGTGACGAGGTTATGTACAATGCTATTATGGCAGGTCACGAGGCTAACCAGCAGATTATCGAGTTCATCAAGGGCATCCAGGCTGAGATTGGTAAAGAGAAATTCTCTTATCCCTCAAACGAGCCTGATGCTGAGATGTTTGAGGCAATCAAGGCATTCTCTGAGGAGGATATCAAGGTTGCTATGGATACAGACGACAAGACTGTTCGTGACGCAAGACTCCAGCCTATCTACGAGGCTGTTCACGCAAAGTTTGACGAGATTTATCCCGACTCTGAAGCAAAGATTGACGAGTGTCTCTACAAGGTTCAGAAGTACATCGTTCGCCGCTGGCTCCTTGATGAGCAGAAGCGTGTTGATGGCAGAGGTATGAACGATATCAGACCCCTTGCTTCTGAGGTTTCTCTCCTTCCCAGAGTTCACGGTTCAGGTCTCTTTACCCGTGGTCAGACACAGGTTCTTACAATCGCAACTCTCGGTCCTGTTTCTGAGGGCCAGATTATTGACGGTATCGATGAGGAAGATTTCAAGAGATATATGCATCACTATAACTTCCCCAGCTACTCTGTAGGTGAGACAAGACCCAGCCGTGGTCCCGGCAGACGTGAGATTGGTCACGGTGCCCTTGCTGAGAGAGCTCTCGTTCCCGTAATTCCTCCCGTGGAAGAGTTCCCCTATTCCATCAGACTTGTTTCTGAGGTTCTTTCTTCCAACGGTTCCACATCCCAGGGTTCTGTTTGTGGTTCCACACTTGCTCTTATGGACGCAGGTGTTCCCATCAAGGCTCCTGTTGCAGGTATCTCCTGTGGTCTTATCACAGAGGGAGACCGCTGGATGACAATGGTTGATATCCAGGGTGTTGAGGACTTCTTCGGCGATATGGACTTTAAGGTAGCAGGTACACACGATGGCATCACAGCTATCCAGATGGACCTTAAGATTTCCGGCCTTACACCTGAGATGGTTAAAGAAGCACTTGAGAAGACTCATGTTGCTCGTAACTATATTCTTGATGAGGTTATGCTCAAGGCTATTGAGGCTCCCAGAGCAGAGCTTTCCAAGTATGCTCCCAAGATGCTCACAACTACCATTCCTGCAGACAAGATTTCTGAGGTTATCGGTAAGGGCGGCAAGGTTATCAAGGAGATCCAGGCTCAGTGCGAGGTTAAGATTGATATCGAAGAAGACGGTGAGAACGGTCAGGTATTCGTATCAGGTATTGACATTGAGCAGTGCCGCAGAGCTCTTGCGATTGTTGAGACTATCGCAATTGATCCCGAGCCCGGTGCAATGTACCTTGGTAAGGTAACACGCATTATGGACTTCGGCGCATTTGTTGAGATTGCTCCCGGCAAAGAAGGCCTTGTTCATATTTCTCAGCTTGACGTTAAGCGTACAGACAAGGTTACAGATGTTGTAAACGTTGGTGATGTTATCCGCGTTAAGGTAATGGAAATTGATGATAAGGGCAGACTTAACCTTTCCAGACGCGATGTTCTCATTGAGGTTGACGGCCTTACACCTGAGAACGATGTAAATGCTGACAGACCCCGCAGAGATAATAACCGCGGTGGCAGAGACAATCGCCGTCCCAGACGCAACAACGGCTAATCTTATTATATAAGGTTATATTATCATTAAATATAAGCACCCCGACTCTTGCATATGAGCCGGGGTGTTGTGTGTTTTTATGCTTTGCTTCCATATTCTACAAATTGTGGTTTGTGGGGAGATATACACCCAAATATCGTTATTTTTGCTGTGTTTTATGTAAAAATGATATTAAGTTAACTGAGAATTCAAAAGTATTTTGTTAAATTTTACTTTTAAAAATCTAGTTTCCAAAACGATTATCTCGTTAATATCAGCATTATCCGTTGTAATTTTGTATAATGGTTAAATAAAAATGCGGCAACTGCGCAATTTTAAGAAAAAATCTATTACAAGGAACGGGAACAAAATGGACAAGAAATTTCTCTATTACATATTGAAGAGAGCCATACTTGCTGTGGTTACCATCTTCCTGGTTATCACTATCACTTTCTTCATAATGAACTTTATCCCTGGCGGACCTTTTATGAGTGAAAAGTCCGTTACACCTGAGACTCTGGCGGCTCTTAACGCTAAGTTCGGTCTGGACAAGCCTCCTCTTGAGCAGTACTTCAACTACCTGAAGGGTGCTGTCAGATTCGACTTCGGTCCCTCTATGAAGATGGATGGCCGTATGGTTACAGATGTTATCCTGGAAGGTTTTGCCACCAGTGCAAAGATGGGTCTTATGGCAGCAGCATGCGCTCTGACACTGGGACTTGTCTTCGGAGCTCTTGCAGCTGTTTATCACAATAAGCTCATTGACCGTATTATTATGGTTGTTTCCACAGCTTTTGTTGCTATGCCATCCTTTATCGTGGCTACGCTTCTTCTGTGGCTTCTGTGCGTTGAGGCAAAGGTGTTCCCTGCCAATGGACAGGCAGCAGGCGGTCTGGTGCTTCCCATTGTATCTCTGATGCTGTATCCCATGGCTTATACAATCCGTCTTACACGTTCCAGTATGCTGGATGTACTTGGTCAGGATTATATCCGTACAGCAAGAGCTAAGGGTGTTGCACCCTCCAAGGTGCTTTTCAAGCACGCACTTAAAAACGCAGTTACTCCCGTTATCACATACGCAGGTCCTATGATTGCATTTATCCTCACAGGTTCACTTGTTGTTGAGAGAATTTTTGCAGTTCCCGGACTTGGCAAGTATTTCGTATCAAGTATCATCAACCGTGACTATACAATGATTATGGGTACAACCATCTTCCTTGCTATCATCGTTGTTGTAATGATGCTTCTGTCGGATATTCTCTACAAGTTGTTCGACCCCAGAGTAGACTTATCTTAAAAAGGAGGATTTATAATGAAGAAAAATGATGAAAAAGCCCTTCCCAAAAAGAATCCTCTGAGCTTTCAGCTGGATATGTCAAAATGGGAGAAGGCTTCTGAGGCTGAAAAAGAACAGCAGATAGTTGAGCGTGAGAGCGTTACTTTCTTCAAAGATGGTATGAGACGCCTCTGGAAGAACAAGGTTGCAATTACCTGTGCATTCCTGCTTCTTTTCATTATTATTGCTGTTATTGTTATTCCTATGGTTTATCCCTACACATACAGCCAGCAGCTTGGTGTTGCTAAGAAGGGCGAAGTTCCCGATTCAAGCTACAATGGCTTAAGACCTATGGAGTATGGCGAAACCGAACTTGAAAGAATTGCTGCAGGCGAAAAGGTGTTTCCTCATCTTCTGGGAACTGACGACCTGGGAAGAGATTACTTTATCCGTGTTGTTTACGGTACCCGTATCTCTCTTTCTGTTGGCCTTTTTGCTTCTATTATCGTTCTTGTTATCGGTACACTTTACGGTTCAATCGCAGGTTACTTCGGTGGTAAGGTCGACCTTATTATGATGAGAATTGTAGATATCATCTACTCTCTGCCCGATATGCTGATGGTTATCCTGTTCTCTGTTGTATTCCAGCAGACACTTGCACCGGCAATTGAGGGTACATTCTTTGAGAAACTGGGTACAGGTATGATCAGTATCTTCCTGGTTTTCGCACTTCTTTACTGGGTATCTATGGCACGTCTTATCCGTGGTCAGATTCTTACAATCAAGCAGCAGGAGTTCATCCTTACAGCTAAGGCTCTTGGTGCAGGTCCTGCAAGAATCATCCGTAAGCACCTGCTTCCCAACTGTATCAGCGTTATGGTTATTTCCACAGCACTTCAGATTCCCAATGCTATCTTTACAGAGAGCTTCCTGAGCTTCCTCGGTCTTGGTGTTTCTATCCCCATGCCTTCTCTGGGCTCCCTTGCATCTGAGAATCTTTCATACATTTATTCCGATGTTTACAGACTTCTGGTTCCTGCTCTGACAATCTGCGTTATCGTTCTGAGCCTTAACCTCTTTGGTGATGGCCTGCGTGACGCATTTGACCCCAAGCAGAAAAAGTAAGGAGGAGAAAAGATGAGTTTATTATCAGTAAAAAACCTTAGAACCTCTTTCTTTACTCCTGCAGGTGAAGTTAAAGCGGTTAACGGTGTTTCCTACACCGTTGAAAAGGGTAAGGTTCTCGGTATTGTTGGTGAGTCAGGTTCAGGTAAATCCGTATCTGCTTACTCCGTACTTCAGATTCTTGCCGGTACAGGTAAGATTGTAGACGGCAGTATTCTTCTTGAGGACCAGGAACTTGTTGGTATCAAAGAGAAGGGCATGGCTAAGATCCGCGGTAACAAGATTTCTATTATCTTCCAGGATCCTATGACAAGCCTTAATCCTGTTTTTACAATTGGCGACCAGCTTATGGAAGCCATCATGCTTCACACAAACCGTAACAAGGCACAGGCTAAGGAACGTGCTATTGAGATGCTCCGTCTGGTTGGTGTTAACGAACCCGAAAGACGTATCAAGCAGTATCCCCATCAGTTCTCAGGCGGTATGCGTCAGAGAGTTATGATTGCTATGGCACTTGCCTGTGAGCCTGACATCCTTATTGCTGACGAGCCCACAACTGCTCTTGACGTTACAATCCAGGCTCAGATTCTGGACCTTATGAAGGACCTTCAGAAACAGCTTGGTATGGCAATCATCCTTATCACTCACGACCTTGGTGTTGTTGCTGAGATGTGTGACGAGGTTATTGTTATGTACGCAGGTCAGGTTTGTGAGCAGGGTACAGCAGAAGAAATCTTCTATAATCCCAAGCACGAGTATACTCTTGGACTTATGCGTTCAATCCCCACAGTTAGTGATGAACATACAAAACTCCAGCCCATCGGCGGCTCTGCAGTTGACCTTCTTAATCTTCCTGCAGGTTGTCCCTTTGCACCCCGTTGCGATGCTGCTATGAAGGTTTGTCTTGAGACAAATCCTGCTCTCATCTGTGAGGGCGGCACACATCAGGTGCGTTGCTGGAATCACGTCAAGTCTATGATTGATGAGGGCAGAGTGACCGCAGCAGAGATTGAGGCACTCTACAACACAAACGAGGAGGCTTGAGCAAATGAGTGAAAATAAATATTTGCTGGAGGTCCGCGACCTTAAACAGCACTTCAACATTCCCACAGGTCTTTTCGGCAGCAAAAAGCTCAAGGCTGTAGACGGTGTTTCCTTTGCAATCAAAGAAGGCGAAACTCTCGGCCTTGTTGGTGAGTCCGGTTGCGGTAAGACTACTGTAGGCAGAAGCATCCTGCACCTTTATGAACCCACAGCAGGTGAGGTTTACTATGACGGTCAGCTCATCAAGGGCAAAAAGGCTGTCAACGAGATGCGTAAGAAGGTTCAGATGGTTTTCCAGGACCCTTATTCATCCCTTGACCCCAGAATGACAGTTGCAGATATTGTTGGTGAGCCTCTGGATATTCACAACCTCTGCAAGACAAAGGCTGAGCGTGACGCAAGAATTGCTGAACTGCTCAAGACTGTTGGTCTGAACTCTGAACATGCAACACGTTATGCTCACGAGTTCTCAGGCGGTCAGCGTCAGCGTATCGGTATTGCCCGTGCTCTGGCTGTTAACCCCAAATGTATTATTTGTGATGAGCCTGTATCTGCTCTGGACGTATCCATTCAGGCACAGATTATCAATATGTTCGAGGAACTTCAGGAGAAACTGGGCCTCACATATCTGTTCATTGCTCACGACCTGCTGGTTGTTAAGCATATTTCCGACAGAATTGCAGTTATGTACCTGGGCCATATTGTTGAGATGGGCCCCGCTAACGAGATTTACAACAATCCCTCACATCCCTACTCAATTTCTCTGCTTTCTGCAGTTCCCATTCCCGACCCCGACTACGCAAAGAACCACAAGCGTATTGTTCTTGAGGGCGATGTACCTTCTCCTCTGAATATGCCTTCCGGCTGTCCCTTCAGAACCCGTTGCCCCAGAGCAACAGAGAAGTGTGCACAGGAGATGCCCCCTCTTGCAGAGATTGCACCCGAGCATTTCTGTGCTTGTTGGAATCTGTAATAATACTTATAGGGCAGGGAACTGTTCCTGCCGAAAAGGTCTTCTGTATTGAAGACACCCCTAACTTCAAAATCAATTATCGTTGATTTATATCAGTCTGGTTTTGTCTGGTTGCAGATAAAACACAAAATTTGACAGGAGGAAATTCCATGAAAAAGTCACTTGCGTTAATTCTTGCAATTGTTATGGTACTTTGCCTTGGTCTTACAGCTTGTAACGACAACGGCGGTAGCGTAGCATCCGAAATGACAATCTGCGTTGGTCCTTATCCGGACACAATCGACCCTGCACTCAACTCTGCAGTTGACGGTGCAACTTATGTTATCCACGCTTTTGCTGGTCTCGTAGGCTACGAGCAGGCAGAGGACGGCTCTCTCAAGCTTGTTCCTGATTGTGCAAAGGCATTCCCCGAGGCAGTAGCACTTGAGGATGGTAAGGTTTCTTACACATACGAGCTTAAGGACGGCCTTAAGTGGTCTGACGGAACAGACCTTACAGCTGCTGACTTCGTTTGGGCTTGGAACAGAGCTATCGCTCCCGAGACAGCTGCTGACTACGGCTATATGTTCGACTGCATCGATGGTTATGCAGAGGGCAAACTCAATGTTACAGCTTCTGAGGACGGCAAGTCTCTCACAATCGTTCTTGCTAACGATGTTCCTTACTTCAACGAGCTTCTCGCATTCCCCACATACATGCCTGTTAAGCAGTCCGTAGTTGAGGGCAACGACTCCTGGGCTATTGATGCTGCTACATACATCGGCAACGGTCCCTACAAGGTAACTGAGTTTACACAGGGCCAGATGGTTATGGAGAAGAACGAATACTATCACAATGCAGACGCTGTTAAGACAGCAAAGCTTATCTTCCCCTTCAACGAGGATGACAGCTCTCTGTATGCTAACTTCCAGAACGGTTCTTACCTGTTCATTGACTCTGTTCCCAACGATCAGATCGACGCTATCGAGGCTCAGTATCCTGATGAGTACAAGGTAACAGGTCAGCTCGGTACATACTATGTATCCTTTAACGTAAACGACGAGGCTCTCAAGGACTTCACAGAAGTTGAGAAGATTTCTATCCGTAAGGCTCTTGGTCTCCTTCTTGAGAGAAACTACATCTGCACAGATATCGGTAAGGCTGGTCAGGTTGCTGCTAACACATTTGTACCCATGGGTCTCACAGATGCTGACGGCGTAACAGAGTTCAGAGCTAACGCTAACGGTGGCGCAGGTTACTTCAGCGTAAACAAGGACGACTACAAGGCTAACTGTGACGAGGCTATCAAGCTCCTCGCAGATGTTGCTAAGTCTTCCGGCAAGTTCACAGTTGAGGGCGACACAGTTACAGGCTTCCCCACTCTCACATACATCACAAACGAGGGTACAGGCCACGAGCAGATCGCTACTTACATGAAGGAAGTTTATGAGACATACGGCATCACAATGAAGATCGAAGTTCAGGAGTGGAACACATTCCTTGATACTCGTAAGTCCGGCGACTACTCCTTCGCACGTAACGGTTGGCTTGCTGACTACAACGATCCTATCTCCTTCCTTGACATGTGGCTCACAGAGTCCGGTAACAACGACTGCCAGTTCGGTAAGGGCGCACACAAGGATTATGCAGGTTACTCCTACGATGGTAAGGACAACCTCACATGGGCAGAGTCATTCGATGTAATCATCGCAAAGATCAAGGCTTCCAAGGATCCCGCTGAGAGATTCGAGCTTATGCACCAGGCTGAGGATATCCTCATGTCCACAGGCGCAATCTGCCCCCTCTACTACTACACAGATCAGTTCATGTGCTCCACAAGCATTGAAGGCAGCTTCGTAAGCCCCCTCGGCTACAAGTACTTCATGTATGCATCTGTTACTGAATAATTATAATCTGTGATTTCTAAACAACCAGAAAACTGACTGACGTCCGCCGCTTCCGCTTTTGGGAGCGGCGGTTTTTGTTGTCTGCAGATATAGAAAATTATCAGTGTTTATGGGGTTTTGTGGGCTTTTATAGGTGGATTTACAGCAAGGCATATATGAGGAGGGGATTTTTAACCCCTTTAGTAGTGCAAGTTACCGAAAACGCAGTAAAACACTTGCTTTTTTGTTATTACCGTGTTATACTTTGTTACAGTTGAATAATGTAGTAAGAGTAAGGAGTGGGTCAAAGGCGACCCGCTCCTCACTTGTTATGGAGGGATTTAATTGGCTAAGGACAATAAATCAAAGATAAGCGTATGCGACTCTGTAAGAACAATTGCAGAGCCTGTGGCAGAAGCCTGCGGCGTGGAAATCTGGGACGTAAGATACGTCAAAGAGGGTGCCGAGTGGTACTTAAGAATTTTCATTGACAAAGAGGGCGGAGTGTCCGTTGATGATTGTGAGGCAGTATCCCGTGCAATTGATGAGCCTCTGGACAAACTTGATCCTATCAAGGATTATTACATTCTTGAGGTAAGCTCACCCGGTCTTGAGCGTGAACTTGTAAGACCTGAGCATTTCGACCGCTACATCGGTGCGGATGTTATGGTAAGACTTATCAGACCTATGGAGATTCTGGGCAAGGATTTCTCAGGTGTGCTTACAGCTCACGATAAGGATACGGTTACAATCACAGACCACTCAGGTGAAAATGTGGTTACTATCAACAAGAAGGACGCAGCATGGATTAAGCTTGACGACTTCGACTGATAAAGTATAAAACAGTTCATAATTCAAAATTATATATACACATCAAGGAAAGGAATGGTTATCAAAAATGGTTAACAAGGAGTTATTCGAAGCTCTTGCAATGCTTGAGAAAGAAAAAGGTGTCTCTGTGGATTATATGATCGATCAGATCAAGAGAGCCATTATCGTAGCTTGTAAGAATCTCTACGGCAACGAGAACGTAGAAATCGTAATGGACAGAGATAAACACACATTCACAGTTAAACTTAAGAAGATGGTTGTTGAGGAGGTAGTTGACGAGGCTACAGAAATCTCCCTTGAAGATGCAAAGCTCATCTCCAAGCGTGCAACAATCGGCAAGGAAGTTGCAATCAATCTTGACCCCAGAAAGTTTGGCAGAATCGCAGTAAGCGCTTCCAAGAACGTTATCCATGGCGGTATCCGTGACGGTGAGAAGGGCCAGGCTCTCAGAGAGTTCCAGTCAAAGCACAAGGAAATCCTCACAGCTACAGTTGAGCGTATCGACCCCAAGACAGGCAACGCAACACTCAAGTTCGGCAAGACAGAGGTTGTACTGCCCAAGAGCGAGCAGCTGCCTGATGAGATTCTTGAGGAAGGGGACCTTATCAAGATTTATGTTGTTGACATCAAGGTTGGCGACAGAGGTCCCAGAGCAATCATCTCCCGTACACATCCCGACTTTGTAAGAAAGATGTTTGAGACAGAAGTTCCCGAGATTTTCGAGGGTATTGTTGAGATTAAGTCCATCTCCCGTGAGGCAGGTTCCAGAACAAAGATGGCTGTTGTTTCCAACGATGCAGAGGTTGATGCAGTTGGTGCTTGTATCGGTACAAGAGGTGCAAGAGTTAACTCCATCGTTGAGGAACTTGGCGGTGAGAAAATCGACATCGTTGTATATGATGAGGACCCCGCAAAGTATATCGCAGCATCACTTTCTCCTGCAACAGTTGTTAAGGTTGAACTTGCAGAGGATGGCTCAAAGAGCTGCAGAGTTACTGTTCCTGATGGTCAGCTTTCACTTGCTATCGGCAACAAGGGCCAGAATGCCCGCCTTGCTGCAAAGCTTACCGGCTGGAAGATTGATATCCGTCCCGAGAGCGGATTTTTCGGTGAAGATACCGAGGACTGATTAAGTCCCTTTAACATATAAAACCTTGGAGGAGGGAAGAATATGAAGCAGAGAAAAACTCCTATGAGAAAATGTACAGGCTGCGGAGAGATGAAGCCTAAGTTTGAGCTTATCCGTGTTGTAAAAGCTCCCGATGTGGTGGATGAAAAGGGCGAGGTTGTAGAAAAAGGGGAGGTTTCCCTGGACCTAACATCCAAAAAGTCCGGCAGAGGTGCTTATATCTGTCATAATATAGAGTGTCTGCAGATGGCAAGAAAGGCAAGAAGACTTGAGAGAGCCTTCAGTTGTATGATTCCCGCTGAGGTTTACGATGCTATGGAAAAGGAGCTGACACAGGATGAATGACAGATTACTGTCACTTCTTGGTATCTGCCGCAGAGCAGGCAGACTTGTGATTGGCGCCGACCCTGTAAAGGAAGCCATAGAAACCGACAAGGCTTTTCTTGTAATCTGTGCATCTGATATTTCTCAGAATACAGAGAAGAAAATCCGTATGGCAGTCGAGACAAAGGGTACTGTAGAGTATCATATTATAGACAGAACAAAAGATGAGTTGAGTTTCAGTCTCGGCAAGACCTGTGCGGTACTTGCGGTTATTGATAAGGGCTTTGCGGATAAGTTCACAGAGCTTATTGAAGCAGAGCAGAAAAAGGAGGAAACTACTATATGAAATATAAAGTACACGAACTTGCCAAGGATCTGGGTGTTTCCAGCAAGGCTGTTTCTGAGGTTGTTGAGAAATACTGCAAAACCGTCAGAAAGTCCATGACTTCTCTTGAAGAAGAGGAGCTTAACGTAGTATTTGACTATTTTACACAGGAGAATGCAGTTGAGAACTTCAACGCATACTTTGCTGTAGCAACTAAAGCACAGGCAGAGCGTGAGGACAAGGCAAAGACAGAGCCCGCTCCCCAGCCTGAGAAGGCACAGCAGGGCGGCAAGAAGGATGCACCCAAGAAGTCCGATGCTCCCCAGAAAAAGACAGATGCACCCAAGAAACCTGCAGAAACAGAGGCTCCCGTATCCGAGGGTGCTATCAAGTCCAAACGCGGCGAGGGTAAGGTTGTTGATACCCGTGCAGGTTATGTTGATGTAGAGCGTTACAACGAGAAGTACGACCGTATGGCATATGATAAAGGCCGTTCCGACAGCACTATGTCTACCCAGAAGCAGAAGCTCAGACAGCGTTCACAGCAGAAGGGTAAGCATCGCTCAGGTAAGAGAGAAACAGAACAGCAGAGAATTGACCGTATTGCACAGGAGCGTAAGGCAAAGCCTCTGACAATCAAGATTCCTGATGAAATCACAGTTACCGAACTGGCTCTCAGACTTAAGGCTACTGCTGCTGAGGTTATCAAGAAGGCTTTCCTTATGGGTACAATGGTTACTCAGAACGATACAATCGACTTCGATACAGCTTCTCTCATTGCTATGGAGTTCCACGCAAAGGTTGAGAAGGAAGTTATCGTTACTATCGAGGAGAGAATCATCGATGACAGAGAGGATGACGATGAGAACCTGAAGATGCGTGCTCCCGTTGTAGTTGTTATGGGACACGTTGACCACGGTAAGACATCACTCCTTGACTACATCCGTCATGCAAACGTTACTGCTTCCGAGGCAGGCGGTATTACTCAGCACATCGGTGCTTACAGAGTAGATGTAGACGGCAGAGATATCACATTCCTTGATACTCCCGGTCACGAAGCTTTCACAACAATGCGAGCAAGAGGCGCACAGTGCACAGATATCGCAATCCTTGTTGTTGCTGCTGATGACGGTATTATGCCCCAGACAGTTGAGGCTATCAACCACGCAAAGGCTGCAGGGGTTTCTGTAATCGTTGCAATCAATAAGATGGATAAAGAGGCTGCAAACCCCGACAGAGTTATGCAGCAGCTTACAGAGCATGAGATTATCCCCGAGGAGTGGGGCGGTGACACACCCTGTATTCCTATCTCTGCAAAGACAGGTATGGGTATTGATGACCTGCTTGAGATGGTAACTCTCGTTGCTGATATGAAAGAACTCAAGGCTAACCCCGACCGTGCCGCTAAGGGTATCGTTGTTGAGGCTCGTCTTGACAAGGGCAGAGGTCCTATTGCTACTATCCTTGTTCAGAATGGTACTCTGCGTACAGGTGACATTGTTGTTGCAGGTACAGCAGTAGGTAGAGTCCGTGCTATGACTAACGAGCGCGGTGAGCGTGTTCAGGAGGCAGGCCCCTCTGTTCCTGTTGAGATTACAGGTCTTGCAGAAGTTCCCTCCGGTGGTGATGTGTTCAACGCAGTTTCTGACGAGCGTCTTGCCCGTGAACTTGTTGAGCAGAGAAAGTCCCAGAAGAAGGAAGAAATCTTCAACTCCAGAACAAAG
>SVPX01000065.1 GCA_015065665.1 Oscillospiraceae bacterium
GATGCATTGTAAAGACCGCAGATACCATGCAGATTCTCCGAGGGTATCATCTCACCCACCGCAACTCCATAGGTAATAAGCTGGTCAAGATAACGGCATATAAAAGTCTGCAAGGATACACCCCCTGCACCTACACTCACTCCTTTTACAAAGTCATCCAGAGTGGTCTGATAGGCAGGATTTACTGCTTTGAGTCTGAAGTTTCCCACAAGGCGTACTATCTTACTCAATGCCGCGTCAATAACAGGTACAGCCTCTCTTAATGATGCATAAAGTTCATACTCTGCCACAGACTGAGGACTATACCTGTCAAGGGCAGAAAAAGGATGCACCCGACAACTGCCTTTTGGGGCGGTCTGCACACCTGTGTGCTGTGCTCTGTTCTTTTTAGAAAATAACTTCACAGCTTTTCCTCCTGTCAGCGGCAAAGGCAAAAAAATCCTCTCCGCTGTTTTCTAAAATTGTTGTGACGAAATATCTTATATCGTCCATGGCGTGGTCATTTTCCTTGACGGGTGCTTCTGCGCCCTCTTTTTCATCCCAGCGATAAAGAGAGAACTCCCTTACCGAGTCCTTACAGTTTCTGCAGATTCTGATTCTGCCCTCCTTAAGAGCAGACGACACACTGCGGATACCATCGGTCACAGAGTTTTTTGCAGGTTTTATGTTATATTCTCCGTGCCGCTTTATCACCTGAATAAAACTGGCAGCAGAGGGATCCGCAACAATCACAGAAACAGGCAGACCTTTTATCAGCTCCTTAAGTCCTCTGTAATGCTCCTCATCTGTCCTCTGCTCACCCTCTTTTTTAGAGTCGTAGTAGTACTCGTCAATTCTGTACCACACCCCTGATTCAAGTCCCCATAATCCAAACGAAGCCGGATTCACCGTACCGTAATCGCAGGACACAGCATAATCCTCAAAATGTACATCAGGCACATCACAGAAAGACTCCGCTTTATCCATAAAGGGATACACTGCACCTGATACCGCTGTCCACTCACCTTTTACGAATCTTCTGAAGAAACTGCCCGTATACATCTGTTCATATCTTCTTCGGATATCATCAGACAAAGAGGGATTGTCCTTCATAGTAAAGTGAATGTACAAAGCATTCTTTTCTTTTTTCTTCTTTATCCACTCACAATAAAACCAATGAGCAGGATGTTCGGGGTTACAATTGAACCAGAATCGGGAGCCGTCAACAGAACATCGTGCAAGAGCCTGTTCAACAAAAGAACGGGGCATAAGCGCCACCTCGTCCAGAAGCACACCACAGAGCGTCATACCCTGTATAAGAGACTGTGAAGATTCATCCTTACCGCCAAAAAGATAAAAGGTGTTCTCTCTGCCCTCAAAGGAAACCTTCAGCATATTTGCCGATATATTTTCTTTAACAGAAAAACCCATCTCCTTCAGCACAGGCAGTATGGGATTTGTCACATTTCTCCTGACTGAACGGATAGTCTTTGAACAGATGGCAAAAGAAGACTGTGTAAACCGGGAAAAAGTCCAGATTATAAAGGACAATGCCATACAGAATGTCTTGCCCGACCTGACTGCACCATCGCAGATTACGGCATCAAAACTCTCATAAGGAGAACCCTTTGCCCACCAGGAAAGCACCATCATCTGCTTCTTGGAAAAAGGCTTAATCTTCATTGTGCTTGTCCTCGTTATTTCTCAGGGCATCCGCACCCTGACGGATAGCTTCATACACAGGTGACACCCCTCTGTCTTCCACAGTCCCCTGGCTTAACTTTTCAAGGGCCTTAAGTCTATCAAAAAACTTGATTTCCATAGAACCGTCTTTGGGGCGTTTTATTTCCGCCACAGAAAATAAATCCATTTTCTCAAGTTGCTCTGTTGTGGGACTTTCCATATAAAGGAGTGACACCGCATCAGCTATACTGCCAAAGGCAAGTCGCCTGTAACCTGTACGGGCAAGTTCAGCGGCTGTCTGTTTTTTCATCTCACAGAGTCTGAGAATCTCCGACATAATATCCTCACGACAAAGAAGTTCCTCACCTTTTTTCTGAGGATTCTTTGTGTACCCTGCGCAGATTGCCGCAGACTTTGCACTACCTGAGCAGATATACTGTCTGCAGAACTCTTTTTCTCTTGTACTCAATCCTTTTGTTTTCACATTTCTTACCTCCATTGTTTTATTGTGGCTCCCACACCACCCCCGAAAAAACAAAAAAATTGCATATTTCTATGCAACTTTTCATAATTTTTTAAAATTTTTTATTTTTATACGCAGGTGTTAACTGTATTCGTCCATAAAGAAAACATACCCCGGCTTACATATTCTGCCTTAAAACGGATAAAATACCTGTGGGTGAAAAATATGTTAAGCAAAAATTTATCAGAAAATAAAAAACTTATGGACAAGGTACTCCGCGCAGAGCAGAGTTTTGATATCCTGAGAAGAGATATTATAATCTGTAATCGTGAAGCACGGATTTATGCTATTGACGGCCTCTTAAAAGACGGTGTACTCAGTAAGATGATGACTTTCTTCTATTCTCTCAAGGACGAAAGTGTATTTGAAAATGCTGATGTTTTCTCAAAAAACTGTGTTCCTTATATCGAGGTGAACACTGAAAAAGACATAAACACCATAACTCAGAACATCCTAAGCGGAGTCTGTGCTATGTTTATTGACGGATTCGACAGCGCAATTCTTATGGATACCCGCACCTACCCTCAGCGTCAGACAAGTGAGCCTGACACCGACAAGGTTATGCGAGGCAGTAAAGATGGTTTTGTTGAAACGGTAATCAGCAATATAGCACTTATGCGCAGGAGAATCCGAGATGTGAATTTTACCGTAAAACCCTTTTCAGTCAGCCGTACATCAAAAGCAGATGTGGTGCTGTGCTATATGGAAGACAAGGTTGACCACAAACTACTTCGTGAAATTTCAAACCGTATAGAAAACACAAAAGTTGATTCTCTTGCTATGAATCAACAAAGCCTTATTGAAGCTATCTATCCAAAAAAATGGTACAACCCTTTTCCAAAGATAAAATATACAGAGCGCCCCGACTCTGCCGCCGCAAACGCTATGAAAGGCAACATCATTATTCTTGTGGACAATTCCCCCTCTGCCCTTATACTGCCCACATCAATTTTTGACGTAACAGAGGAAGCAGACGATTACTACTTCCCGCCCCTTACAGGCTCTTATCTGCGACTTGCAAGGTTCTTCATTCTATTATGCTCTGTGTTCATCACACCCTTGTGGCTCCTCGCACAGCAGAACCCTACCCTTGTACCGGAAACGTTTCGATTTGTAGTTGTCACCGAGGGACACAACCTGTCAATCTTCTGGCAGCTTATAATACTTGAACTTGCCATTGACGGTCTGCGACTTGCATCCCTGAATACCCCCACAAGTCTGTCGGGAACAATGGGTATAATCGGTGCAATTGCCTTGTCGGAATTCACCGTTGATGTAGGTTGGTTTTCCACACAAGCAATTCTCTATATGGCGTTTGCAACCCTTGCAGGCTTCACTCAGCCAAACTATGAACTGGGCTACTGCGTCAAGTTTATCCGCATCCTGCTTCTTATTCTCACATCAATATTTAACGTATATGGTTTCATTGCCGGACTTGTAATCACCGTAATCCTTCTTGTAACAAACAAGACAATCTCAGGCAAAAGTTACCTCTATCCCCTTATTCCATTCAAGGGCAAAGCCTTCCTCAATAAGGTCCTGCGACTGCGCTGATATCTCTATCGCAGAGAATGACATAGGTCTTTCCGAAAAAGAGATTACCCTCAGCTCCCTCTGACGAGGGAGCTGTCACCGAAGGTGACTGAGGGAGAGAACTATTCTCCAGTTCTCTGAAGGCAGGCTGACACAAACATCACCTCATAAACAAACGTACTGTCAGTACAGAAAAAACCACCGCCGTAAAGTCTGCACACAGACCTGAAAAGAGAGTATGCCTTGTTTTCTTAATTCCCACACTGCCGTAGTACACCGCAATTGCATAGAATGTGGTTTCCGTAGACCCTGCCATAACAGACACAACCTTTCCTGCAAAACTGTCGGGACCGAACTTTTCAAATATACCAATAAGCAGTGCTGTTGACCCTCCGCCTGATACAGGTCTCAGCACTGCAACGGGTACAATCTCCGCAGGAAACCCCAGTTTCTCTGCTAAGGGTGTGACAAGCTCCGTCAGCATATCCACAGCACCGCTTGAGCGAAGCATAGTCACCGCGGTGATAAGCCCCACAAGTGTAGGCGCTATCATATAGGCTGTACATAGTCCCTCTTTTGCCCCTGTGAGAAAAGCATCAAAAACTCCGACTTTTTTTACTATTCCAATCACAATGAACAAAACTACAATCAAGGGTACAATTATCTCCAAGCACCCACCTCCTGAGAGTCTTTATTTCTGCCGGTACATAGAATCCTTGCAATGCTTATACCCACAATAAGCGCCGCCACAGATGTAAGCCACACACAGGGAATTATTATGTAGGGGTTTTCGCTGCCGTAACTTGCCCTGTAGGCACAGAGCGTAGTTGGTAAAAGTTGTAAGGAAGCTGTATTGATAAGCACAAACATAACCTGACTGTCCGATGCCCTGTCCCTGATGGGATTTATCTTCTGCAGTTCTTTCATTGCTTCAATACCAAAAGGTGTTGCCGCATTACCAAGCCCCAGCAGATTTGCACTTACATTGAGACTTATATATCGCATAGCCTCAGAATTCCTCGGAAGATGTGGAAACAACAGCCTCAGCACAGGCGCAAACACTTTTGCCAATCCATCGGTAATATGTGCCCTCTTTCCAATCTCCATAATTCCCGACCAGAAACACATTATTCCAAGTATCCCCAAGAGCAACTCAACTGCCTCTGTTGCACCTGTCATCAGCGCCTCAGACACCGCCTTTGTGTTGCCCGTTAAAACTCCGGCCGCAAGACTCAGCACAATCATTCCTGCCCAGATATAATTCATCATAGCCTGTCTTATTCCTCCGTATTCTGTCTATAAAAAACTACCCTTGACAAATCCTGCAATCTATTGACAATATTGGCAAAAACAGGTAGAATAAATGTGAAAATTATTCAATAGGGTGGTAATAAAATATGAAAGCAGCAGGTTATCTTGTCAGAGTTGACGAACTTGGCAGAATCGTTATTCCCGTCAAAATCCGCCGTATGCTGGATTTTGATAAAGGCTCCTGCCTTGAGGTTTTCACCGAGGAGCAAAACCTTGTTATCCGCAAATACGCCTCATCCTGCGCTTTTTGCCAGAGTGAAGACAACCTCTTTGAACTTAAGGGCAAGTTCATCTGCAAATCCTGTCTTGAGGAAATTTCCGGAAAATAAAACTCTGTCCCAAAAAATTTTTCTTGACAACCTCAGTTAAATATATCATTATAGAAGTAGAATTATGATACGGAAAAATTCATTTCTGAGGAGGTCCCCCATATGAATCGTATTGACAAAGAAAACTACTATCTGGATATTGCTGAAACTGTCCTTGAACGCGGCACTTGTCTCAGACGCAACTACGGTGCAATCATCGTTAACAACGACCAGATTGTGTCCACAGGTTATGTTGGCGCACCCCGAGGCAGAAAGAACTGCATCGACCTGGGCCACTGTGTCAGAGAGACAAACAACATTCCCCGAGGCGAGAGATACGAGCTCTGCCGTTCTGTTCACGCAGAGCAGAATGCTATCATCCATGCATCCCGTGATCGTATGATTGGCGCAACACTTTACCTTGTTGGTAAAGACGCAGTTACAGGTGAGTATGTAGAAAACGCAAGTGCTTGTGCTATGTGTAAGCGTATGATCATCAACGCAGGTATCTCCAGAGTTGTTATCCGCAACAACAAGACAAAGTTCTCTGCTCTTTATGTTGAGGAATGGATCGAAAATGACGAATCTCTTGACGCAGTAAAGGGCTACTGATATCACATATCAACATAAAATAACCGTCGGCTGATTGACTCAACCGACGGTCTTTTTATTTCCTGTAATCAAATAAAATTTTTATCAGTTATTCTGCTTACTTTTGATTACTTTAAGCCTTTTTCATAGGACTCGATCATTTTCTTAACCATCTGGCCACCAACGCTGCCTGCCTGACGAGATGTCAGGTCACCGTTGTAACCCTGCTTGAGGTTTACGCCAACTTCAGCAGCTGCTTCCATCTTGAAGCGGTCAAGTGCGTCCTTAGCCTCAGGAACTACAATGTTGTTCTTAGACATTTTTACTTACTCCTTTTCTTAAAAAGTTTATATCTCAATTCTTAACTGCGACTACTTTTTTTCATCGCAAAATTATTATGTGAAACTAAATTAAATATATAATATGCAAATTCTTCAAAAAACAAAGAGGCTTTCAAAAAAACGAAAGCCTCTTTCATCTTTAAATCAAGTTTTATTTTGCACAGACAGGGTACATTTATAATAGCTGACACATTTTCATTAACAGCAGGAGGGTCAATCCTATTTATCTTCCTGCATAGAAATTATCTTCAAATATTTCTGAAATCAACTGCAGTATTCGTTTATTGCCGCCCTGAGTTTTTCTTCCGAGTCAAACTCAATCCCCGCAACAAGTTTCTGCTGTATGTCATAAGGCAAAGAACTTGCTGTCCTTGTTGTTTCGATAAAAGGTCTGTCAACACCCTTTATATATGCCACAATCCTGTCATTCTCACTCTTAAGCACATACACCTTGTCCGACACAGAAACCGATGTAGTATCTCCCTCTGTAGGCTTCTGATTCTCCGTTGTCCAGGAGGCAATTACACTTGACGCAATTACACAGGCTATCACAATAACACCTGTATAATAAAATACTTTTTTGAGATTAATATTCTTATAATACATATAATCACACCTTCCTAGTTATTTTTCCACAAAAAAGTAAGAATATTCACATTACATACTGACATATTATAAGAAAATAAATATCATCATATATAAAAACTTTTATTTTCCATTAATTAGTGGTATAATATTCAGCGTATGATTATAATTAGCCGTATTGTATAACAATGTATATATACATTGTGCCACACACATACGGTGCTATACTATGTCACCACCGCAGCCATTCAAAGGAGGATGCCTTGTGCGTAAAACAGACATAAGCAATTATAAAGTTAAATCAGACACAGACAAAAAAGGTCTGCCCCCTATGGTTCGTGCCATTCTCTCCGGGGCATTCAAGACAATTCTCACCCTGCTTCTTGTTTTCTTTATTGCAGGTATAATCGTCTGCTTCAACATTTTCTTCTACCTTATGGACCTTGCGGCTCAGCCCTCAGGCATCGACCTGGATGCCCGTTCCCTGAACCTGTCAAGTTTCGTATATGTAAAGGATGAGGAAACAGGCGAGTTCTACGAATACGAAACCCTCTATGGTACAGAAAACCGAGTATGGGTTGACTATAATGAAATCCCCAAGGCTATGGTAGATGCTCAGGTTGCAATTGAGGATAAGCGTTTCTTCGAGCATAAAGGTGTTGACTGGCTCCGTACAGGTGAGGCTATGCTGAATCTTGCAGGCGGTGACGACTCCTTCGGTGCTTCTACCATCACCCAGCAGCTTATCAAGAACCTTACAGAGGATGACGAGGTAAGCATCAACCGTAAAATCCGCGAGATTCTCAAGGCTTTAAAAGTTGAAAAGGAATATACAAAAGACGAGATTATGGAGGCATACCTGAACGTTGTCAACTTTGGCGGAAGTTGCCAGGGCGTACAGGCTGCTGCTCAGAGATATTTCGGCAAGGACATCAAGGATTGTTCCATTGCAGAGTGTGCCGCTATTGCAGGTATCACCCAGAACCCCTCCAAGTGGGATCCTCTAATTTATCCTGAGAACAACTACATCCGCCGTGAGGATGTACTCTTTGCTATGCACAGCTACGGCAAGATTACAGACGAAGAGTATCAGGCAGCTATGGAAGAGTCAGAAAATATGACTTTTATGGATTATTCCGATGAGTATGAAGATGATTCTCCCATCACAATTCAGAACTGGTACTTTGATGAGCTGGTATTTGATGTAAGCCGCGACCTTGCAAAGGTTTACAACATCAGCGAATCCGCTGCTCTTGACAAGATATACAGCGAGGGACTTAAAATCTACTGTGCAATGGATCTTGAAGCACAGAAGATGATTGAAAAAGAGGCCCTGAACATTGACAAATCAAACAACCCCGACCTTGAAATAGGTATGACTATGATAGACTACACAGGCAGAATCATTGCCACAGTAGGTTCATCCAATAAGAAAGACGGTAACCTTGTTTTTGACCGTGCTTCCATGTCAACTCTTCAGCCTGGTTCATCCATAAAGCCTGTTATTGCTTATGCAAAGGCAGTTGACGAAGGTCTCCTTCACTGGTCTTCAGTTGTATCCGACCAACCTCTTGATTCCTGGATTTACGATGACGGCACTCACGGTCCTAACAACTGGTATGGCTACAACCACAAAAACGGACTTTTCCTTGTTGATGCTATCGAGTGGTCCTCTAACTGCTGTGCAGCCAATGCACTTATGACTATGGGCGGTCCTGCAGAAGCATACAATCACGCAGTCAACTATCTGGGATTTGAAAATCTCAATCCCGAAGAAGATGTATACAACACAGGTGCCTTCTCCATGGGTGGTATGAACGGCGGTGTTACCGTCCGCGAAATGGCAGCCGCTTACACCTACATCGGCAACGGCGGTATGTACTACAAGCCCTACACCTACTACTATGTAACCGACAGAAACGACAAGGTTATCCTTGACAACCGCAATAACATTCCCATTCAGGTTTATTCCTCAGAGACTGCTTCAATTATGAACAGACTCCTCACCTACAACGTAAACTTCTGTGCTCACACCTTTGCAAGTTACGCAGGTGTATACGGCTGGGACATTGCAGGCAAAACAGGTACAACCAATTACGATAAGGACAGCTGGTTCTGCGGCGGTTCTCCATACTGTACTCTTGCAGTATGGACAGGCTTTGACGATCCTCACAGAATCTACAGCCCCGGTACTGCAGTAGCTGCAGAAACATTCGGCAATGTTATGTCAAAATACCTTGAAGATAAAGAATACAAGGACTTTGACCTTAATGATAACATCGAGTATCTTGAGTACTGCACCCATACAGGTAAACTTGCAACATCTATCTGCAAGGATACCCGTAAAGGCTGGTTCACAGACGATAACAAGCCCGGCAATTGCACAAATCACGATGGTGTAAACATCTCGGGTAAAGAAGAAGAAAAGGATGACCAGCAGGTTGAGAATCAGGAAACTCACGCTCCTGTTACCGAGGGTACAGTCGGTATCGATCTTGAAGTTCCCACAGCACCTACAAACGCTGAAACTTCAACCGATCCTGCAGAATAAGCCTTATTATCAATCAATAAACAAGAGGGTGTGTGCTATCACCCACCCTCTCACAATATAATGTTTAATATTTCAATGCTATATAAGGGGTAAAACAAA
>SVPX01000066.1 GCA_015065665.1 Oscillospiraceae bacterium
TGCCTACATAGTCAGAGGGAGCGTAGATGTGAGCATCTGTGAAAGGCTCCTCGGCAGAGGCAATGTGTGCAGGGTCGGGATAGTTTGTGGGGTTGTCAATCATCTGTACTGTGCCGTCTGTAAGGGTGATTCTGTAGCTTACAGAGGGGGCTGTGGTAATCAGGTCAAGGTTGAACTCACGCTCAAGTCGCTCCTGAATAATCTCCATGTGAAGAAGACCAAGGAAACCGCAACGGAAACCAAAGCCCAATGCAACGGAGGTTTCAGCCTCATAGGTGAGGGATGCATCGTTAAGTTTCAGCTTTTCAAGTGCATCGCGAAGGTCGCCGTATCTTGCACCGTCTGCAGGATAAACACCGCAGTAAACCATTGACTGAATCTCGCGGTAACCGGGCAGGGGATTCTCAGCAGGGTTCTCAGTAAGAGTTACTGTGTCGCCAACCTTTGCGTCCCCAAGAGTTTTGATAGAAGCGGTGATGTAACCAACCTCACCTGCGTAAAGAGTATCTTTGGGTACAAGTGAAACAGCACCCATTGTGCCAAGTTCAACAACATTGAAGGTAGAGCCTGTCTGCATCAACTTGAACTCATCGCCAACGCTGATTTTACCCTCTTTGATTCTCACATAGATGATAACGCCTTTGTAGGAATCGTAGACACTATCAAAAATCATGGCTCTCAGAGGTGCATCAATATCTCCCTCGGGAGCAGGTACATCCTGAACGATTCGCTCCATAACAGAGTGGATGTTGATGCCGTTCTTTGCAGAGATTTCGGGAGCATCCTGTGCAGGAATACCGATAATATCCTCAATCTCGTTTTTGATTCGTGCAGGATCTGCGCTGATAAGGTCGATTTTGTTAACAACAGGAACAATCTCAAGACCTGAGTCAACTGCTAGGTAGGTGTTTGCAAGAGTCTGTGCCTCGATACCCTGTGTTGCGTCAACAACAAGTACTGCACCCTCACAAGCAGCAAGTGAACGGGAAACCTCGTAGTTGAAGTCAACGTGGCCGGGGGTGTCAATAAGATTGAAGATGTAGTCCTCGCCATCGTCTGCATGGTACTTGAGAGTTACAGCACGAGCTTTGATTGTAATACCACGTTCTTTTTCAAGTTCCATATCATCCAGAATCTGATCCTGCATCTGACGCTCTGTAACAGAGCTTGTCTCTTCAAGGATTCGGTCTGCTAATGTAGACTTGCCGTGGTCAATATGAGCAATAATGCTGAAATTTCTAATTTTACTCTGATCGAATGCCAAGAGTATCACCTCAAAAACATAAAAATACATAATAATTATAACATACTGTTAATTCGCTGACAATAAGTAAAGTTGATTATTTGCGGGGAAAGTTGGTAAAAATATCTTTGAGGTGAAGATTTATGATGTCTTTGTGGCAGGATGTAAAAACAGAAGAGAGAGAAAGCCTTAAGGGTAACATAAAAGCAGATTGTGTGGTTGTGGGCGGCGGTATGGCAGGACTTATGATAGCCTTTGAACTGCAAAAAAGAGGATTTTCTGTGGTGGTGCTGGAGGCAGACAGAATATGCTCGGGTGCAACAGGCAGAACAACTGCAAAAATAACCGCTCAGCACGGGGATTGCTATCACAAGTTTATAAAGAATTTCGGGTTATCCTCAGCCAAAATGTATTTTGAGAGTAACACAAGGGGGATAGATAAATACGCAAGACTTATCAGAGAACTTGATATTGACTGCGAATATAAGAAAACACCCTCTTACATCTACGGCAGATACTCGGAAAAAGAAATTCAGAAAGAGACAGCCGCCGCAGACAAAGTAGGAGCAATGTATAAATTTACGGATAAAACAAGTCTGCCTTTTGAGGTAAAAGGTGCCTTGAAGTTTGAGAATCAGGCGCAGTTTCACCCTGTAAAATTTGCAAAGGCGCTCTCACAAAATCTGCGGATATATGAGAAAACCCCTGCTATACACATTGAAGACGGAAAGGTTGTAACAGCACAGGGAACAGTTGATACCCACTATATTGTGGTTGCAACCCATTATCCCATAATAAATTTCCCGGGACTTTACTTTCTCAGACAGCATCAGGAGCGGTCCTGTTGTGTTGCGCTTAAAACAGACAGGACAATTGACGGAATGTATCTTGGAATTGATGACGGTAAAAGCCTACGGAGTTTTCATGGGGGTGTAATTGTAGGCGGTGAAAACTACCGCACAGGTGAGAATTCAAAGGGCGGTTGCCTGTGCAGACTAAAGGATTATGCATCAGAATGTTACGCAGAAGCAGAGTTTGTAAGTGAGTGGACAAACCAGGATGTTTTGACTCACGATGGTCTGCCATTTATAGGAAGATACAGTTTTTTCACTCCCCGTATATTTGTTGCAACAGGGTTCGGCAAATGGGGAATGAGTTTTTCAGCGGTGGCAAGTGACCTGATTGCAGACCTTATTTGTGACAGAAAAAATGACTATGAAAAGCTCTACACTCCCAACAGAGTTAAGATAAAAGCCGCTTTTCCCTCATTTTTGGTGGATGCAGGATACTCTGTGAAAGGGTTGGCACAGGGATTTTTCAGCAAAAAGGAAAAACGCTGTACTCACCTTGGCTGCAGACTGAGAGAAAACAGGGAAGAGGGAACTCTTGAATGTCCCTGTCACGGGTCACAATTTGATAAAAAAGGAAAAGTGGGATTTTCCCCTGCAAAAAGAAACATAGGTCAGAAATAAAAAAGGTTCGGATTGTATTCCGAACCTTTTTTATCAGTCAGTCTGTGCTTTTCTTTTTTTTATAAAGAGTACAAATGCTATACTCAAAAATACTGCAAAGGATATGAGGACAAGGGATAAATGCATTCCTGTGTCAACAATATCCTTTTCAGGTGTATGGGTTGAATCTGTGGAGCTTTCGGGGTTTGTGGGGTTGTCGGGTGCAGTGTTACCCTCTGTGACCGGGGGAATAACAGAGCCTATAGAGGGAGAGTTTGAATACATTGAGTCGGATATTCTGTATACTGTACCGTGATTTCTGAAGGGTACGGGATAAGCATCAGCATTACCGTAATCAATGTTCTGATACCAGCTCTGAGTTGAGTCGGTAACAGAGTTGTTCAGCAGATAAGCAATCTCACCGCTGTTGAAGCACTCTGCCGGTTTCTCGGTATAATAAGTATTCCTTGCGTTGTCAGAGGGAGTGTAGAAGCTGTTTGTGGGAGAATACATACCTGATACCATCATCACATTGTTCTGCAGAGTACCGTTTGTAAAAGTACAGTTGTATACAAAGCAGTTTTCAATTCTGCCGTCGTTTATCTGTGTAAGACCGCCCATAGGCTTTGAGTCTGCACCGCCCCAGCGTCTTACAAGCTCTGAATCTGCAATACCGCAGTTTCTGATAGTACCCTTGTTGTAGCCTGTGATACCTCCAAGGTAGTTCCAGTTTCCAAGCTGTATGCAGGAGTTCTTTACAAGACAGTTTTCGATGGTGCCGTAATTCTGCTTTGAAATTGCACCTGCACCTGCAACATAATATTCAGAGCTGAAAATCTGAGCATTATCTATAATCAGGTTTCTGACAACTCCTTCTTGCTCAATCATACAGAAAAGTGGATGACGGTTGCCATCAGGGGTTTCTGTATCAGCGTGGAGACCTTTCAGAGAATAGCCCTGTCCGTCAAAGGTACCGCTGAAGGATTTGATGGGACTGAAGCTTTTGCCTGTCATGTCAAGGTCTTTTGTCAGCACATAACGGGCATTGGTATACAGGGGATTTCCTGAGTTGATAAATGCAGAGGCACACAAAAGATCCTCATATCCTGATATGCTGAAGGTTCCGTCAACAACCTGAGGCAGAGTATAGTTGCTGTCTGTAAAGGAGCTGCTCAGTACAAGGAGAGTTGAATTTCCCTCAGGCATAACAAAGCTGCCGAAGCTGTTGTCGGTGGCATAGCTGTATGAAAGATTTACAGGAGTTATTTCCTGAGCTGTTACAAGGTAAACGTGATTGAGTCTGCCGTTGTAAATAAAACTGATATTGTCGCCTGCTTTGTGAGCATTGTCATAGGTAAAGAAGGTAACAGGGGTCTTTGTAATGCTGTTTTCGTAGGAAATTGAGTAACCCTTTGATGTTGAAAGCTCCAGTGTTGCTGATGAATAGGGCATTGTGAAATTGAGTTTATAATACCCTGTGTCCTCGTCAAACTGAAGTGTGTGGAAATTCTCTCTAGTGAGGATAACCTCCTCTTCAACAGGATTTACCTGAGAAACGGGGCTGTTGTATGTAAGTTTTTTAAGGGACTCAAATATAGTGGAAGGGTCAGTTGCTTTTATCCACAGAGTAAGCTCATCTGCGCAGGGAACAAGAGTAGTGTCTGTGATTCTGTTACCTGCTTTGTCTGTAATGTAAGCATCAGCCTTGCCATCTCCTGTAATATACAGAGAGATTCTTGATTTCAGCTGTTGGTCTTTTTCTTTCAGAATAATTGAATAATAAGAATCGTAGGTGTTTTTGTCGTATCCGTCCTTTGAATAATCCTTTTCGTATACAACCTTGCCGTTTACTTTTTCTACGAGATTTGTACCTGTATCAAAGCCAACATAGGATGAGCTCATATCCAGAGTATCATAGATTATGTGGTCATCTGTCAGCATACCGTCAGCGGTGTAGTCAATCTCTGATTTGTTGAAGAACTGATACACCCTCTTGTCTGAGGGAACATAAGAGAGGAATTCACCCAGATATGCCTGAGGTGTGCTGGAATAAAAAGCAAAGGAGTCGGTTTTATAAAGAGACTCTATATCTGCAGGAGAAGAAGGACAGACATAGCTGTTTATGCTGTCTGTATAAGTGCAGAGTCTGAGGTTATAAGCATCGCAGGAGGAGTAGTACAAATCCAGAAGATTACGGTCAAAGCGGTGGATCATATTCTTTGTTTTTGCATTGTCTGCGGTGATACCGTTTATAGTAGAATCCTTTGTAGCAGCGTCAAGGATGTAGTATGTTTTTACACCCTCCTGTGTAGGAACGGCAAAGCGGTTGAACCGCATAAACTCTTTTGTAAATGTAGCAGAAGAATCATAGCCGTTGTAGCTTTTAGGGTTGTCATCGCTGTCGGTTCTTTCTTTGTATCCTGTGTTCTGAAGAACAATACTGCCCATATCCTGAGGAGTAATGTATTTATCAAGAGCAAGTGTAATGTAAGTATCAAGCTGGAGAGGCTTTGAAATACGGTTCTCCATATAGCCTAAAAGCTCCTCGTTGCATTTTGCAAAGAAGCTGATATCGTTGTAGTATGCTTCCCACATAGTCTTGTTTTCTGCCAGAAGCACATCTGCAGTTGCTTTGTCCTTGCTCTGCATAGCCTGATCGTATTTGTATTCAAGATACTCGCCACGCATAGAAAGATACTCCTGATAAAGAAGCTCTACCATACATATCTGCATAAACTGACGATTTACACAATTGCGCACAAATTCATACTGATCGCTGAGATTTGGCATAGACTGATATGCAACCTGAGCGCAGCGGTCTGCATAGCTGTCAGCTTTGTTGATATCTGAGGAAAGCTGACGGATAGCACTCTGCATCTGTGTGTCGATATAGTTTGTAGAGAAGAGAATTTCTGCTTTTTTCTCGTGGGTGTTTGCAGTTGAGGGCATTGCGCTGTACATACGGCAGAAGTCCTCAAAGAGTACCTCACGGAGTTTTTCAAGCTCTGCTTCTGTATAGTAGTGACCGTATTTGTCGGAAACAGAATTTTTGTAGCAGGAAGCAGCAGCCACATAGCCGATGTTCCGGTTTGTATCATTATCAGATATTTCGGTCAGATCCTCATATTCAAAGAAATCAAGCATGGCAGAGTGGAGTCCGTATTGACTGATGGTGTCCTCCACGTCATCTGCCCAGGCTTTGTTCATTTCCTTTACAAGCAGGTCATATTTATCCTGAGCATCCTGAGTTGCAAAATAGGTTGCATAGGAGTCCATTTTTTGTTCAATTATTTTCAGCTCGTTAAGAATCTGATTGCACAGAGCCTTGATTTCTGCCAGAGTCTGTGTTGTGGGGTTGCCTCCGCATATCCACACGTTAATAAAGGAAGCAATTTTTTCCAGTTCTTCGCATTCCGTAGCGGCTGCGACCTTTGAGAGAATTGTACCTGCAGCAACAAGACCTGTGGTGTAAATCTTGTTTACACCCAGACTTTTGCCGCTTGTTTTCCAGATAGAAGGAGCGGTGAAAGCAGGGGCTGTGTCTGCAGAGCTGACACCAATGGCAGCTGCCGGACAAAGCATACATAGAGTGAGAAGTAAAGCCAGACCTTTTTTCAGAAACTTGTTCATAAATAAATTCACCTCATTGTCTTTAATTCCATGGTTTACCCATACTATAGCACGATTAAAATTAAATGCAATACAAATTCTGCAAATTTATAAAAGAAGTGTGTTTTGGCATAAAGTAGTGTTCAATTTTGTGTATAATTTTTCAAATTATGAACGCTTTACTGACGTTTGCTTCATTTTATTAAAGGACAGCCTATTGTAAAAAGAGGATTTTTGTGATATAAAGAAACCATACAATTTATGAAAAGAGGATTACTATGGCAACAAAAGCAGAAATTGCAAAGGAACTTTTCCTTAAAGGATACAACTGCTCCCAGTCGGTTTTCGGTGCATTCTGTGAGGATTTTGGAATTAACCTTGAAACAGGACTTACACTTTCCTCAGGATTTGGCGGCGGAATAGCAAGACGCAGAGAGGTCTGCGGAGCAGTCAGCGGGGCGGTTATGGTGCTGTCACTTATTCACGGATTTTCTGACTTAGAAAAGGCAGATGCAAAAAAACATCTTTATGAAGAGGTCAGAAAAGTTCTGGATGAATTTGAAAAGGACACAGGCAGCATAATATGCAGAGAGCTGTTGTCCCTTGATGAAAAGGTATCAGCGCCCACACCTGAGGAGAGAACAAAGGAATACTACAAAAAACGTCCCTGTGCCGAGCTTGTATACCTTGCAGCACAGTGTGTTGAGAATCACATTGCAAACTTAAAATAAATCTTATTGGTGATTTTTGATTTATCCTGCTCATATTCTGTATAAAACTTTATTTGGAGTTTCAGTATGAGCAGAAAAATCATCATCCCCGTTTATCCATATACCCATTATCGGCTTTTGTATGCAGTCAGAAGTTTAAACGAAAAATATAACGGGCTAATCAGAATTGTATGTGTGGGGAAAAGTGAACAAGGCAGGAGCATCCCTGTTATAAGCCTTGGAAAAGGGGAAAAACATATACTTTCTGCAGGTGCTATACACGGCAGGGAGTATGTGACTGCAAACTTTCTTCTTATGTGCATAGAGGAGTATGCCCGGGCTTTTTGCAGAAATAAGCAGTACAAGGGCTTTGATGTGGGAAGGATTCTGGAAGAATACACCTTTCATTTTGTACCTGTGGCAAATCCCGATTCTGTGGAGATTGCCCTTGGCAGAGCCTTGCCACGATGTAAGTCAGCAGACTTTTCTCCTGTGCTTTTCAAGAACAACAGCAACAATGTGAATCTGAATGCAAATTTCCCTTATATGTGGGAGTATGTACCCAAAAACCGTCAGGGCGGAAATAAAAGTGCAAGTGAAAGAGAAACAAGATTTCTGATGAAATTGTGTGAAGAATATAAGTATCAAACACTTCTTTCTTTTCACTCTCGGGGGGATTGCCTTTACTGGCGTGATGAAGGGAATTCAGAGGTTGCAGGAGACAGGCAACTTGCAGAGAAACTGGCTGATGTCTGCGGTTTTACCCCTTGTCCTCCCACAAAGGATAAAGCAGATTACTCGGGAGGATTTGAAAACTGGTTCCGCTTCAGATTCTCAAAACCTGCAATTTGTGTGGAACTTGTAAAGAACGAAAACTCACCCTTTTCTCTGTGTTGCAGGGATTTTTACACCCTTACACGATGGGAAGAAACAGGATGCGCTATCCTGTGTGCAACAGATATATAACAGTAAAATAAAAACCACCGCGGAGTGTTTTTTCACTTTGCGGTGGTTTTGTATTTATGTCAGATTTTTTGAGAATATTTCTGTATAGGTGAGTCTGCCCTTTATGCGGTCTGACCTCATAAGAGAAATTTCACTTACAGTTACGGTTCGGGAACATAATACTTTGTCCATAACCCTTTTGTCAAAATCTTCGCAAGGGACTAATTGTCTTGCAAGGGTGATGTGAGGCTTAAAGGGTTTTGTGTCAATATCAAGTCCCTGCTTTATAAGTTTTTTTCTTACAATGTCCGCAAGAAAAGCAAGAGCCTGAGAGGCTTCTGTTTTTGCAAAGCAAACGCTGCCTTTTCCGAATTCTCCATAGCCTTTGAGGGTAATTTCAAAAGAAGGTATATGCACGGCACTCAAAGCATCTATCGCCTTTTTGGCAGAGGGGACCTCACCGATAAAAGCTAGGGTAAGATGCAGATTCTCTCTGCGGGATATGTTGGCACTTATGCTGTTTTTTCTTAAAATCTCTGTGCTTTTATAGAGATGCTCAACTGTGTCTTCGTCAAAATTTACAGCAACAAAAAGTCTCATTATATAGCCCTCTTGTTATGCATTTTTGAAGTGCTTTTCTGCAATCCGCACAGCACCCATAGCATCCTTTGAATAATAGTCGGCACCTATCATATCGGCATATTCCTGACTCAGCACAGCACCGCCTACTGCAACCTTTGCAAAGGGGCATTCACTCCTCAGCAGTTTGATTGTGCTTTCCATAGCAGGTACGGTTGTGGTCATAAGAGCAGACAGGGCAACAAGTGTTACCTGCTCTTTCTTTACGCATTCAAGGATAATTTCTTCGCTCACATCCTTGCCAAGGTCGATAACCTTGTAACCGTAGTTTTCCAGAAGGATTTTTACGATGTTCTTGCCGATATCGTGGATGTCACCTTTAACTGTTGCAACGATTACTTTTTCCCCTGTGTCTGAGGATTCGCCCTGAGTGAGCAGTGCTTCTTTTACATATCCTGCAGAAACCTGTGCCGCCTCAGCACTCATAAGAAGTTGAGGCAGATACACTTTTCCTGCTTCAAATCCTGCACCTACTGTATCAAGGGCAGGGATAATATGGTGGTTTACAATATCAAGGGCAGGGGTGCTTTCAAGGAGGAGGCGTGTAAGATTTCCGCTTTCTTCAGAAAGACCTGCAATTATAGCGTCTTTGAGGGTGAGGTTTTCTGCTGATGTAGGGACAATGTTGTTATCCTCATCCATAAACATAACCTCGTCTATAATGTTAACGGCAAAGTCATCAAGCTCCATTTGTCCCAAGGGGAAGTTGCCGTAACCGCTGAAACTTTCTCTGCAGGTGTAAATCATCTGCTCGGAGTGGGGATTCATAATTGCAGAGGAAAGACCGCATCTCAGTGCTAAGGAGAAAAACTGTGAGTTTACATAATCTCTGTGGGGCAGACCAAAGGAGATGTTTGAAACACCCAGT
>SVPX01000067.1 GCA_015065665.1 Oscillospiraceae bacterium
CTGACCAGTCAGTAATAAGCAGGTCGGATTCCCAGATTGTGCGGTTGGATGAGAAGTCCATTTCGATTACAAAGTCATCGCCGTCACAGCCCTCGTACTTTCTGATGATAGCATCCATCTTAGCAGGGTAGCGCTTGATGTACTCAGGGTGAGGACGAAGGATAACCTTGTTGCCTTTGTGGAGGAGTCCCTCCATTACCTCGTCAAGGCAAAGGTCAAGGATGTTATCCTCCTGCCAGGAGGGAGCAAGAAGAATCTGCTTCTTCTCGTGTTCAACTTTCTCCATTGCATCGTACATCTTGCAAAGGTTGTCGATAACAGCAAAGCCGACAGGAACCAGAGTTTTCTTGGGGAGATTGTAAACCTCTTCAATAGCTTTATGCTCTTCGAGCTGGTGAGGTCCTGCACAGAAAATTGTGTCGAAGTGGTCAAAAGCACCTTCGAGGGAACACATATGTGCGCTTGTGGGACCGTGGCAGATGTAGATATACTCAATGTCTTTTCTTACATAGGAACGTTTGATGTAGAATGTCTCAAGGTCAGGAGTTGTCATCAGAACAATGTCAGCATCCATCTTCATCATAAATGTGATGATTTTCTTGGGACCAATGTAGTATGCCTTGATGCGGTCGTTCTCTTCTGCTTTCTTGAAGATTGCATCATCGGGATCGTTGGTTACATAGTGGATAACGATGCTTGTGTTCTCAAGAAGTGCGTTGATAACGTTCTCAAAGTATTTGTAGAAACCGCTCTTTTCAGAGTAGATACAGAGATGCTTGTTTGCAATCTTGAAGAAACGCTTGTAGTCTGCACGCTCACGTCTCTTGTTTTCGTCACGCTGGAAGAGTTTTTTCTTTGTCTTAACCTCAAGAGCCTCGATAGCAGCAAGTTCTGCACGGCTGGCTTCAAGCTCTTCGTAGTCAACATACTTCTTGGGAGAGATGATTGCGTTGAGAAGCAGAAGCTGGAGTACAGCAAGAACGTTACCTGCTACCCAGTAAAGTGCAATACCTGCGGGAACAAAGAAGCCCAGATACAGTGAAAGACCAACAGAGAAAATCATTGTACCGTACTTGTTGCCCTTGCTCTGTTCAGACTGAAGAACGTTTACCTGGTTCTGGATAAAGCACAGGAACCAGGAAGAGAGACCTGCAATAATGGGAGCAAGTGCATAAATCCAGTTTGTGTCAATTGTCTGAGAGGGAGTTGCAGACAGGTCAAATCCGAAGAAATCAAGGTCAAAGTTCTGTGCATCGCTGATAGCCTTTGCACCTTCCTCGGTTTTTGCTATTTCTGCAAAAGCCTCAGGATGAGTCTTGATGGCATACATAGCGTCAATTTCAACAGAATTTGCCTCAAGGTCAATTTCCATTACTGTTGCGGCTGTGTTGTTGATGTCCTCGATTACAGCAGCGGGAGTATGGAAGATATATGAGAAGGGATGATAGATAACAGCTACAACGCCAAGAAGCAGTACAATCTGGATTGCAAGGGGAATAAGACTTGCAAAGGGGCTGTATTTCTGCTCTTTGTACATTTTTGACTGTTCTTCACCGATACGCTCTGCATCACCGTAGAACTTAGCCTTGAGACGGTTGATGGCAGGCTGAATCTTAACAATCTTAATGGCATTTTTGTGAACCCAGATACTGATAGGGAGAAGAATCACCTTAGTAATCAGGGTAAACAGAGCGATGGCAAAACCATAGTCGGATACAAGTGCGTGAGTGAACTCCATAACGTATCCGAGAGGTAAAGCCAGCCAGGAGATTATCATGTCGTACATTTTGCTTTCCTCCATTTTCTGCTTATGTGGAAATACGCATAAGACCAAAATTTTTCACCTTACATTATACTACTTTATAAGTCTTTGTGTCAATTGTAGGCGGATACAGTAAACAGCCCAAAAAGCAGGGAGTTAATGGGCATAATGACAAGAAGAGGGAGAGTATTTGTAACCTTTGTGTTGTTGATTTTGGTGCATCCTTGTGGTATATATCAAATGTATATGAAAACAAAGGAGAATAAGGGGTGTGAATATGAAGAATAAATCCAGGATTGTCCTTATCTGTGCTGTGGTGCTTATGGCACTTGCTTTTGTGCTTGTGCTTTGCATTTCTCTCTCAAAGGGTGGAGAAGATACTGCAACTGCAGATGAGATTACAGTAGAGACAACTGTTGCAGATACTACCGCACAGGAAGATGACGGTCCTCTCAGACTTTCTTTTATCGGAGACTGTATTCTTGGAAGTGACTCGGGGAAATCCTCAGAGGGGAATTTTACTCACACAGCAGAGACCACCGATCATAAATACTTCTTCAAAGAAGTTTACCATGTGCTGAGTGCTGACGACCTGACCTTTGCGAACTGCGAGGTGGTGTTGTCTGATAGAAAACTTGAGAAAATCGCAAAAGACTACAACCCTGCATTCTGGTTTATTGCTCCTGCAAAGAACGCGGATATACTGAAGCTGGGTTCTGTTGAGGTGGCAGGAGTAGTAAATAACCATGTTGGCGATTATGGTGACGAAGGCTATGCTGATACTGTTGATGCTCTGAAAGCACAGGGAATTGTACCAGGTGAAAACTTCACTCCTCTGTACTTTGAGGAAAAGGGTATGAAAATCGGTGTGCTTTATTGCAACTTGTGGGGTTCATATAACCTGCAGTATGTGGAGCCTGTTTTAGAGGAAATGCAGGACAAGTGTGAGTATAAGATTTTATTCTTCCATGGTGGCAAAGAGGGTGTGCATGAGCCTGACAACTATAAGATTGACGCCTGCAGATATCTTGCTCAGTCGGGGCTTGTGGATATGATTATCGGTAGCCATCCCCACGTGCTTCAGCCTATGGAGGTTGTAAACGGAGTTCCAATTGTGTATTCGCTGGGTAACTTCTGCTACTCTGCAAGTAACTATCCTGAGAACAGAACTATCATCTTTCAGGCAGAACTTTATAAGGAAAACGGTACTATCCGCACCGAGACAAATATTGTTCCTTGCTATGTGTATACAGGCTACAGCAACAACTGGCAGCCTGATATCGTAGAGGATGCAGATGTTAAGGCAGAAATCCTTGAGATGATGAACAGGAAGGTTGAGCATCAGACTGAGCCGCCTACCACTACAACACAGGAAACGCAGGAGCCTCAGACAGAGGCAGAGGTATACTATCCTCCGCAGGAGCCTGACCCTACAGAGAATGACTACACTCCTGAAGATACCTATGTGGTGGAGTATTAAGGGTAGATATTCTCTGAGGAAAATAAAATTTTAAAAACATATTGAAATATCACAAACTTTGTGGTAATATAGTCGGGTAACAAAAAATACCCGATATATGCTGGTATAGCTCAGTAGGTAGAGCGCATCCTTGGTAAGGATGAGGTCACCGGTTCAAATCCGGTTATCAGCTCCAAAAGAAAGGACTTCTTATGAAGTCCTTTCTTTTGTGTTTGTGTCAGTAGGACACAATATCATTTTGCGGTGAAACCGCAAACATCATTTAGCCGAAGGCTAACATCATTTCCTTTGGGACACAAAACAATGTTACACCTTGCGGTGTAAAGGATGTTGCCGTTGGCAAACGGTGTTGTGCTTCGCACAAAAGATGTTGCGTCTTTGACGCAAATATAAGCAGATACCAACCACCTTGTGTTTCGTTTTAAGATGTGTTATTATGCTTCTGTGGGGTGATAACAGTGAAAGAAGATAAGCTTTCTGATTTATCGATGGAACTATCTGTTGACGTGCTGAAACTTGCTAAAGACCTCAGAGCAAAACACGAAACTGTGATTTCAAATCAAATCAGCAGAAGCGCAACCAGTATTTGTGCTAATATTGCAGAAAGCAAATACGGACATAGTCGAGCGGACTTTATCGCAAAGTTAGAAATAGCATTGAAAGAAGCCAGTGAAACAGGAAAGTGGCTTGAGATGCTCCTGAAGACGGATTATATTACAGAAGAAACTTATAAGAGCCTGAATAAAACTTGTTCTACCATCAGAATTCTTCTGATTGCCTCAATAAAAACAGCCAAAAGCAAACTTAAATAAATTCTGAAAAAATCAGACCTTATCTCTGCACAAGATAAAGTGTAAAGATAAGGTCTTTTTTATTCTGTATCTTCAATATGATCCATAATGTCTCCCACATTACACCTGAGTATTTTGCAAAAAACATCTATTGTGTGAGTGCTGACACTTTCATTGCGTTTGAGCCTTGTGATTTGTGCCGGACTGATTTTATATTGCTTTATAAGAGCATATTGGGAGATTCCTTTTTCTTTCATAGTCTGCCACAGTTTATCATACACAATCATACTTTGCAATCCTCTGCTTTCCTCAAAAGTTCTACTTGCATATTAACCGATTGTGGTGTATAATCATATTAACCAATATCGGTTAATATATTCAGAAAGAAGGATTTTATTATGGACGAAAAAGTTATTATTAAAGGTAGGTTTACCAAAACAAACATCCTTGCGTTTGTTTTCTATGCTATATCTATCGTATCTTTTATTATTTCGATGAGTCTATATATCTTTAAATATAGAGAGGACTTTTCCATTTTGCTGAATAATTGGTTTTGGACAGTTTTGGAAGGTTTTAATACAGATACTGGTGTGTGTATATTCGCTTATTTGTTTGTTTTGTTTTTGATTCTGGGAACATTTTACTTGTTAATGATGAATGCGTGTGAGATTACAGTAACAGATAAAAGAGTATACGGAAAAGCAGCTTTTGGCAAAAGGGTAGATCTTCCCTTGGATAAAATTTCATCTATTGGCACAAACTTTCCTAAGGGCATAAAGGTTGCAACCTCTTCAGGAGCAATTAGTTTCTGGCTTCTTGCTAATCAGGGGGAAGTTTTTACTGCGATTTCAGAGTTGTTGCAGAATCGCCAGTCTGCAAGTGGTGCAACAGGAAACTCAAGCGGTAGTGCAACAGATGAGATAAAGAAATACAAAGAACTTCTTGACCAGGGTGTAATCACTCAGGAAGAGTTTGATGCAAAGAAAAAGCAGTTGCTTGGTTTATAATGTAATACATAAGAATAAAAACAGAGAGCGGAGTTATTACACTCCGCTCTCTGTCTTTTTTATGTGTTTTGAGTTCTTTCTTACATATATCCGAGGTAGGTGTTAATTACATCTGTTCCTGCATCAAGGCCTGCGAGCCATTTCTGGATTGCGGTAGCATCTTTGATGTTCAGGTCATCATCAGTGATAACATTTCCCGCAAGAAGCTCTGTGGATGAGAATGTGTCAAGACTTGCAAGGTGCTTCTGAATTGCAGTTGCATCCTTGATGGTAACTGTGTTGTCACCGTCTGCATCACCCATAAGGATACCGCTCTGTACCTCCCATTGTGCGTAGAGGTTTGTGTGAGCATCGGGAACAATTGAGGTTTCTGTTACTTTAACTCCGCCCCATTTCTGAGTGTACCAGCCTTTGAAGATAAACCCCTGTCTTTCGGGTGTGGGCAGAGTGCCGTAGGTTTTACCTGGGGTATAGGTACGGGTTTCTGAAATCTCAAGATAATCAGGCATCACAGGGGTGGGCGCTCCCGTGTCAACAAGGGCAAAGTCCTTGAATGAGAAGGTGCCTGCCTTGTCAATGTAGGGATGCATATGTGCGCCGTCGTAAGGCTGTTTTGACATATCTATGGTGTACTCTTTCCAGCTTGTAGAGAGAGTTACAACCTGAGTGTCCGTTGTATATCCCCAGCGGAAATACATTTTGGCACCCTCAACAGAGGATTTTGCCGTGAAGGTGAGAGTCATAGCCCTGTTATCACCTGCGTTGTAATCGTAGCAAAGACCTTTGTTTGTGTTTGACTTGAAGAGCAGGTCGCTGCCTGACTTGCCTGCAGTTGTACCCTTGATTACAAGGGTATCTGCATTCTGCACAGAAAGGCTGTATACAGCGTTATCCCGACTCTGATAGTAATCATTGAATGTTCCGCCGTCAATAGGAGCCATATAGTTGGTATGGGAGTAGTTGGGATAGAAATCGTGAGTAACCTCTGTAGGCTTCCATACAGGGTGAAGCACAAAGGTGTCACCTGCTATACCGCCGTTTTTAGTCCAGGACTCATTCATTGTGAAAGTAAGGTTGTTGTTATAGACAGAGAGTGTGTATCCTCTGTCTCGGATGTCCTGGAGAGTATACCAACCCTGACCTGCTGCATGCCACTTGCCGTCTGAACGGCGATATGCAGTATATCCCTCACAAGTATATCCGTCAAACTTAAAGGTACATTCGGGGAAAGTTATGGTCTTGCCCATAGTTGCTTTGAAAGATGCCATTGTGCCTGTACCGCCGTTTGCATTGAAGGTAAATGTGCAGTCGGTGTTTACAGCGTTGGTAGGATAGCAGATTTCCTGCACCTTGTTTCCGCAATATGCAATCCAGGAATCAAGAGTAACATAGCAGCCGGGATCGGTGCCTTTGTTGGTGTCAACATTAGGATTGTTGGCATATTTGTTGTAGTAATCTGTGCTGTTCTTCCACCAATTACCGTCACGCTTGATTTCCATAACCGTAAAGCCTGAAGGTTCCAGAGTGGTGGATGAACCATTGTAACCGATGATGACAGATGCGTGGGTGCCTGTGTAGATGATAACAGGTTTGCCCTGTGAGAGCTGCTGATAAATCAGATTATATGTATAGGAATTCTTGCCGATGTCCTTTGTGACAAGAGTCATCTTTACAGGACACATCTGGGTAAGGTTGTAGTTGTCGTGAGCGTAGCCGTTTGCCTTGTCTTTAAACAGTTTTGTGATAGCATCGGCACGGTCGGTGTATACATAGTCAGTGCCGGGTTTGCGGTAGTTGGTGGTAACTCCGCCGTAGGTGTAGGAGCCTAAGCAATAGCCCTGCACAGTTGCAAGTGACGCCCAGTAACACAGACCGATATCGTCATTTGCCGGTTGTCTTACTCGGGAAATCTGAAAAGCAGGGATTTTGGGATAACTTGCGGCTGAGGTCTGAGTAATGCCCAGTCCCGAAAAAATCGATATAAGCATCATCAGCAGAAGAAGCGTTGCCAAGAGAGATCTGAATTTTTTCATTTGTGTTTCCTCCAAAAAATATATTCAAGGCTTTATCAGCCGAACATTTTGTTGATGTCAGGGAGCTTTGTGTCGGCAGGGGCAGTAACAAGGATAATGTTCATAAACTTACCCATAGCCCGCAGGTAGTATACACTCTGAGTTTTGGTGCCGCCTGTTTCTGTTTTGAATACGGCTTTCTGATACATTTTACCGCTCAGGTCAACTGTGGATTTGCTAAGGAGAGTTGTGCCTTTGGTGTTCTGGAATGCACCCTCAAGCATCTCCATATACTCATCGGTAGTCATTGCACCTGCTGCAGTAACGTGCATATTCTCGTATGCAACGGACAGGTTGATTCCCGATTTCTCGTCAGTTGCCCACATATCGTATACGGCAGGGACTCTGTCTGCTGTAGTGGGGAAGATGTTGTCTGCCATTTCCATTGTATCAACACCGATTTTTAGGGAGAGTTCTTCGTCAGAGAGATATTTCCAGTTGTCAGGTTTTGTGAACTTTATACCTGTGAAGGAACTTGTATACACATTGCCCTTGATAACACCGCGGTAAAGATGATATTCGGTTTGGGTTGCAGGAGCAGTAGTAACTTCTGCAGAGGGAGCATCTGTTTTATCGGGTGCATCATTTGTCTGAGGCTTTGTGTCGGGGATATTGGTATTACCTTGAGTTGCATCTGTATTTGCGGTGGTAGTTTCTTCTTGTGTGTGAGTGTGATTGTGAGCCTCTGTGGTGGTGTCTGTATTACCTGTCTGTGGTTTACAAGCGGCAAAAGAAAAAACAAGTAAAAGTGCAATAAGTAAGGCGAGTATCTTTTTCATCATAATCACTCCTTATGAAAACATTTTTTCAATGTGGGGTGTTTCCACATCCCGGGTGTATGCAACGGAGATAACACTCATATATTTATCAATCAGGCGGATGTAATACTGAGTTACCATTGTGGTGCCGTCAATTTCCACAGAGAATTCTGTGTGGAGGTAATCCTTGCCGCTTAAATTTACGGTTTCGGAGTTGCCAATCTGAACATTACCCATGGTGGCAATAAACTCAGACATAGCATCCATATACTCCTTTTCGGATACAACAGTACCCATTGTGACAGGCAGATTTTCGTATCCTACAGTCATATTGAGCCCTGTTGCGTCATCCATAATCATCATATCCATCAGATTGGGATACTCCTCCAAGGATTTTGCAAACTCTTTTTTGCTGATAGTTTCTTCGCTTATACTCAGCGCCTGAGCAAGTTCTGAGTCTGTAAGATATCTCCAGTTGTCAGGCTTGGTGAATTTAAGACCTGTTGTTTTGCTTGAGTAAATGTTGCCTTTGATTGTGCCTCTCTGGATGCTCGCTGTATCTTCGCCTCTTTCATCCTTGCAGCCTGCAAAAGCAAAGATAAGCAGAACTGTCAGGAGCATTGAAATAAACCTTTTCATATAACCCTCCGCAGAGCATTTTTTCTATTAAAAGTATATCACCCACAGGATATTGATGTCAATTGTAAACAGCAGAAGGGGAAAGTAAATATTTAATAATAAAGGCTTTGGTGTTACATATTTTATAAACTTGAATTTAATGTGGAAAAACTATTGAAAAATGATGAAAAAAGCCGTATAATATCCCTGTATGAGTTATCTCAACTTTAAATTCAGAAAGGAGTAGCAACAAAATGAACTATTCACATGAAGTACAGAAAATGTGCGTTGTTGCAAAAGGACCTAAGCACGGTCCCGCACCTATCCCCGAAGAGGGCAAATGGGTAAAATCCTATCAGATTTCCGACATTTCCGGTCTTTCTCACGGTGTAGGCTGGTGTGCACCCCAGCAGGGTACATGTAAGCTCACACTCAACGTTAAGAACGGTATCGTGGAGGAAGCTCTGGTTGAGACACTGGGTTGTTCCGGTATGACTCACTCTGCTGCTATGGCTGCTGAGATTCTCCCCGGCAAGACTCTCCTTGAGTGTCTTAACACTGACCTGGTTTGTGACGCTATCAACACTGCTATGAGAAACATCTTTGAGCAGCTTGCATACGGCAGAAGCCAGA
>SVPX01000068.1 GCA_015065665.1 Oscillospiraceae bacterium
GGATAACTGTTGCGTCCTTAACGGTAATCTTCTCGTCAAGGTCTGCATCACCGAGAAGAACAGTCTTTGCAGGAGGAGTAACCGCTCCGATATCGCCTGTACGGGCAAACTGAACTGTGTGATAAGTTACGTTGTTGTTTGCCTCACCATGTGCCTGTGACATATTTCTGTCGAACCAGTTCTCGGTGTCGTACTTGATTGTAACTTCGTGCTGACCCTTTGTAAGCTCAAGTCTTAAGTGTGAACTTACCTGTTTTTCAAAGCTCATTGCGGGGAATACCAGTGAGCCAACATCCTCGCCGTCAATATATACGGAACGGATAGCGGCTGTGATACCTGCAGTGGGATCGCCCTGGTTGGAGTGGATTACGGACATCTGATATACGCCGTCTGAGGGGATATCAACTTTAACTGTGAATGTGCCTGCAGTTGTATCAGCATCAGAAGGCTTGAATGTTGTATTTGTCCATGTGCCTACATTCCAGTTCTTTCCATCCTTGGTATCAGCAATATAGAAACCTGCGTTATCCTCAACACCTGTTGTAATATCAATTGTCTGCTCGGAGCCATTGTTGAAGATGATGTTGGGAGTATCCTTGGAGAGGGAGTAGCAGTATACGTCCTCACCGCCGTCATTCTTACCAACATATTTCATAGCCTCACCGGGCCAGCCTGTACCCATAGAGCCGCCCCAGAAGAAGATGTTAACTGTGTTCCAGCCCTTGTTGTTTGTGAAGTATACTGTCTTCTTATCAGCATCATCTACTGAACCTGAAACTGAAGGAGCTTTGTCGTAGAAGTTGTTTGCATTTACTGTAACCTTTGAACCTGCAGGATTGTACTCCTTGGGAGCAGAAAGCTCAGACCAGAGACCTGTTGTCTTGTCAACTGCAACTACGGAATATACACCGTACTTGGTTGTATCGATTGTGTAGGATGTGCCATCTACATCAACATACTCTGTACCTGTCCATACCTTGTATGTGCAGTTGTTAACTGCATTCCATCTGAGTGTGGAACCTGAGAGTGTAGCATTGGGAGCAGTGGGAGCCTTAGCTGTGTTCTCATCCTTCAGGTTGATTGTGTCCTCTTCACCGCTATCCTTAAGGGTAATCTCGATGAAGTAATCACCCTGTGCGTCTGCAGGAAGAACATAATCGTTCTCTACCTTCTCGTCATTTACATAGATAGCATCGATTGTGTCACCCTTGCCGTAAAGGCTGATGTCCAAAGCAGCATCTCTGTACTTATAGTTACCGATATAGAAGGGGCCTTCCATCCACTGGGGAACATAGGGATCAAATGTGATACCCTCTGTTGTGTATTCCATACCGAAGAGAACTCTGTAGTAACCTGCCATTGTAGCAGCAACAGACCAGAGCTGCTGTGTGGAGTGTAAGCCTTCACCTGTTTCGTAGTCAATAACCTCATAGTTTGTAAGGCATGCTGCTGCACCACGGATACAGGAGTTCCAGATTTCTTCAGCAAGGAGGTTATTTTCGTTTGCATTGTTAACTGCACCAATCATCAGCAGTGCTTCCCAGCCGGGCCATACACCTGAATCATGGTACTTGTAATCAGTCCAACGCTGTGCGTTCTTCTGGGGATAAACTGTGTTTGCACCGAAGGGAACGAGAGTGTGGTTGCTCATAATGGAGTCTGCCTTCTCCTGTCCGCCGATGTTATACCATACTGCATAACCGTTAGCAAGAACATCCTGCTTATATGCAAGGGGGGAACCCATCCAATCGGGATACTCCCAGGATGCGTATGTACCAAGTTCATCATGCCAGAGTCTTGTGGAGATTGCCTCCTCAAGGTCTGCTGCAAGGTCTGCCCAAGCCTTAGCCTCTTCAGCATCTTTACCGAGGATAGTAGCAGCCTCGGAGAGAATCTTCATAGCCTGGCAGTAAATGATGTTTGTGGAAGCTGCCTTACTCTCTGCGATGTTAACGATACCGTTCTGATCATCTTCGCCTGTCCAGTCACCGTAGGTCTTATCTCTGTGGTCAAGACCGCAGGTCTCACCGCGGAAAAGTCCTGCTTCCTTATCGTAAACTACTGTGTAGTCCTGCTTGATTGTGTTGGATGCTACCTCGTAGAAGAACTCGAGAGTTTCCTCGTTACCGTCTGCAAGGTAAGTCTCCCATACAGCCAGCATCATAATGATACGGTCTGTAGATACGGGGTAGGAACCGCCTGTACCTGTATCTTCTTCAAATGTCAGGTTGCCGTCTTTGCCAACAACCTTAGCGTTTGCACAGTTTGTGGAAATCTCGGGGAACATCCAGGAGAGAATGTACTGCATAGAGAGTGCAGTATCACGAGTCCATACCTTGTGCCAGTTTGTACCTGTGTAGAATACATCGCCAAAAGTCTCATCATGGTTGATGCTCTTGAAGATTTCTTCCATAGTCAGGTTATATGCTGCCTCTGCAAGAGGTGTGTTGGGAGCATAGAATACGGGAGCCTCGCCAACGATAGCGGGATCATATGCCCACTCTCTGTCAGAGCCTGTCTCAGATGTAAGGATATGGTCGCCTGTGTTAGCAATTACACGGGAGTCATCCTCTGTAAGACCGTTTACAAACAGTGTATAATCCTGTTTGTCGCTTACATTTGCTGTGCCACCCTTGAAGGTGTCATCTCCGTATACCTGAACTGCAGCATAGGTAATCTCCTGTGAGAAGTCAAGGAAGAAGCCGAAGGAATATGTATCTTCGATTTCAAATACTACATCGTTGCCCTTCTTTGTGCCTGTAATCTCTACAGACTTGTTGTCAGCAGTTGTAAGAGTTGCAGTTGCGGGAATCTTGTCATCTGCACCGATAACAACAATCTTCTCAACTGTAACTTCCTTGTCAAAGCCGAAGCCAAGTTTGCCCTCGGAAACTACTGTTGTGCAGTAGGGGTCATTAATTGCCATTTCCCAGCCGTATGCTGTGCTGATATAGCCGTCAAGTGCGATATCATCCTGAGAATCCATAACCTTTGTACCGATTACCTGGATATTTGCAAAGATAGCATCCTCTGCCTCGTATACAAACCAGGTGATGTTCTCAGCCTCATCAAAGTTGATGAGAGCATCCTCACCCGCTGCGATAGCTTCAACTGCAATTTCCTTGCCGTTTGAAAGGATGAGTTTACCCCCTGTCTGCTCAAGCTCTGTTGCAGTAACGATAATTCTGTCAACAGCAAATGTGTTCTTGAATCTGAATCCCTGAACACCTGTTTCTGTATCATAGATCTGATAGCCCATCAGCTCAACATTGTTGATATACTCAAACTTGATTTCGCTGATAGTTGTGTTTGCTTCGTTAGCAATAATAATAAGTTCTGTTTCGCCTTCGATAACGATATGGTCACCACTTGCATAAACATTGTCGCCAACCTGAATATCAGCCTCGCCATCAAGAGTTACCATGTAAACACCGTCAAGCTCAGGCTTAACAATTACAGAAACATAGTCATAATCATTCTTTGCGGTGAATGTGCCATCCTTAACAAGAGCTGCATCGGAAGCCGCATCAAAACCTGCAAAGTCAAGAGTTGTCTCCCCCTTTGCAACAGTATCTGCTGCATCTACAGGAGTAACAACAATCTTGTCAACATTGTATGTACCATCAATGTTATCAATTGTGATTCTGTTGTAGCCGGGATTGAGAGTCTTTGTAACAACAACAGTCTTGTATGTCTGCCATGCGCCTGTTGATGCAAAGTAGGAGTAGAAGGTATCTCCTCCTACGGTAAAGTCAAAAATACCATCATCAGTTTCAGATGCTACGCTGATTTCAAACTTGTATGTAACTGCCTTGTCACCGGTTACGGTAACGCCGTAGTTAAGGGACTCACCTGCGTTGAAATCCCCAACATACTTGCCGGCGGATGCCTTGGAATCTGAAAGTACATTCACAGCACCAAGTGCGTAAGTGTAATTCTCAGCCTCAATTGTCTGAGCAGATGTACCAAGTGTAAAATCAGACTTAGTATTCATAGACTCTACTTTATAAGTTCTGTTATTGGTATTAGCAGTAAACTTCATAATAGAGTCTGCCTCGATAACAAGATGTTCGTTATCGTTGCGTCCGATTGATGTACTCCAGTTGGGAGTAGCAATCTTGAATTCATAATTACCGCCTGTCATATCAAGCACCAGAGTGTAGATTCCGTTTCCTTCATCTACAAATCTGTACTCATCGTAACAGTTCCAGCCGTTCATATTACCTCTGAGGAAGAGGCCGGCAGCGAGACTGTTAGCAGAAACAGACAGCATACCCATGGTTGTAGTACCTACAACCAGAAGAATTGCCAGTATAATACTGAGCATTGCTTTGAGTCGACTGTGTTTTTTCATAGTCTTGCGTCCTTTCGTTTTTTCTCTGCACAAAAGAGTGCAGTAATTCATCCTTATTTTATCACACACTCCATACTTTTACAATAGACTTCCGTCAGATTTTACAAATGTTTTTTACCACAATATGCAAAAACATATAAAATAACCACAAAGCAGAAAAAGTCAAAAAATCACCTAAACACATAGAAAAAGCGGCTGAACAAACGAAATGCCGTTCAACCGCTGTAAATTCATATTAATCTCACCCCTGCTTTTTGGGATAAGCCTCTTTAAACGGCACCACCTTGCCGTTTTCATCCTTAACACTAACATTATCAAGGGTACTTTCAAACTGAGTTCTGATACCGCCTAAATATACTTTATAGAGTTCTTTCTGCTCTGCCTGCTCCTCAGGTGTAAGGCCTGTCTCTCTCTTCTTCTTTGCAAGTTCATTGATTCTTCTGAGTGTACTGTCCATTTATCTCACCTCTTTATGCACTTAATATAATACACGAAAAAAACTTTATTTCAAGTATATCCTGCGATTGAATATTACTTTTTATTGTGATATTATGAATAGATAGAAGAAAACACACTCCGTTTTTTAACAGAAAAGGTGATTTTATGAGCACAGAAACTTTCAGTCTGTTTTATCCCGAAAACTTACAGGTAACATATAAAGACCTGACAAAAGAGGCTATAAACGACCTTTCCATTGATTTTCTTGTATCGGCTCTTACCAAAGATCCCTACGAGCAGAACAGCATATCCCAACTCCTCACAAAAATAACAGATGACGAGGAGGTAATCAGATATCGCTGTGATGTTTTTGAGGATTTCCTCAGATTCCCCAAACTCCGCGAGGATCTCACATCCCTTCTCCATAAACTCAAAGATTTGAAAGAGATCGAACGATTCCAGAAGGACTCCGAGGCATCCTCTCTGTGGCAACTTGTAAACCGCCTGAGAGAAATGGAGGGTTATGTTGACTGCATTACTCAGATAAAAAACACCCTTGAATCCCTCCCGATACAGTCCGAGGGACTTATAGCACTCCGCACTAAGGTACAGGCTATCTACAATGACAGCGGATTTCCCATTCTGAAAGAGGATATCGAGAGGACACTTATGGATGTGAGAGGTGTAAAGAGCATTACTCTGGGTGTAAACCTTGACGATATGCTCCGTCCCAAGGAGGTTGGCGTAATCTGCTTAAACAACAGCCACTTCACAAGCGGCGGTCTGCTGAAGAAGTTTCTGAACTTTGCCTCCAAGCAGGACGAAATCCACGATGGCACCGATGTATCGGGCTTTGTGTCCTACCACCCTGCAAACACCTCTGTGGGAAGTTTCGGATTCGGACAGGTTGTCAAAGGTGCCCAGCAGGATGTTCACCACATAGAAAGGTCCGGTCTTACAGGAGCCGACCCTATGTCCGATGCTCTTAAGAAGGTTGTGACAGATATTCTCAAACGCACAGTAAACAACCTTAAGTCTATGCTTAATAAATATGTAGGCATCAGCGGTTACGCGTTTCTGAACCTTATGCCTGAGATTATCTTCTACATTCGTTTTGCCGAACTTATGGACAAGATTAAGGCAAAAGGCCTCCCCCTGTGCAAAGCAAAGATAACAGACAAAAAAGACCGCAGTTGCAATATAAAGGATGTTTATAACGTAAAACTTGCAATAAAAGCAGTACAGGAAAATACTGACAACCCTGAAATCATAACAAATGATTTTGAGTTTTCGGACAAGGGAAGAATCTACATCCTCACAGGCCCCAACAGAGGCGGTAAAACCACCATTACTCAGGCAGTCGGACTTTGCTTTTTACTTGCTCAGCATGGAATTTATGTTCCTGCAACAGAGATGACGCTCAGCCCCTGCGACAATATCTACACCCACTTCCCTGCTGACGAAAATGATACGGTAGACCTGGGCAGACTGGGTGAGGAAAGCAAACGTCTCTCTGAAATTTTTGACAGCGCTACAAAATACAGCCTCCTTCTCCTTAACGAAAGCCTTGCAACCACCAATGTGGCAGAGGGACTTTACATTGCAAAGGATGTTATCAAAGCTATGCGTTATCTGGGTGTGAGATGTATATTCAACACCCATATGCATGACCTGGCACGAAACCTTGAAGAGGTGAACAACTCCGTAGAGGGCGAAAGCCTTGTTGAGAGTATGGTAACAGGAGTGGAAAACGGAGCCCGCTCATTCAAAATCTTCATTGCTCCCCCCCAGGGCGTCAGCTACGCAAGGGATATTGCCGAGAAATACGGCGTCACCTTTGACACAATCAAAACAAACATTGACGCAAGAACGGAAGAATAAAAATTTATCTGCAAACAAAAAGAGTACGGCACAAACCGTACTCTTTTTCTTACTCTGTAACATCAAAAAGCTCATAAATATCTCTGCCGATTTTTTGGCTGAAATAGTCTTTAAGCTCAATATGTTTGTCCCACTTTTCACTGGGGTAATAACCATATCTGCTTTTAACATCGGTCATTCTTTTTTCCACACTCACTACTCCATGAGCAGAACCGAGAGCATCGCACAACTGAATCAGCCTGTCATAATCGTCATATTCCGTTTTTTCAACAAACTCTTCAATAAACTGTTTTTCCTCAAATGTTACATCAGCATTTCCCACATAAGAACTTAAACTTTTTACTGCAAAAGAATGGGTAATACAAACCCTCGCCACTTCATCAAAGCCCAGTTCTTTCATATAAGTATATCCATCGTACACATGAGCCAGATGCTTTACTCCGAACCTTCTGCCAATATCGTGCAAAAGTCCCAGAATATACGCTTTATCCGCGTTCATATCTGCACAGTTCCTTGCAATTTTCTCTGCACAAAAAGCTACCGAAAAACTATGTTCTCCCCAAGGACCTGGATTTAATTTTTCGGCATCTCTCAGCAATCTGTGTGCTTCTTCTCTACTCGGAATCAAATTAACATCTCCCACAGTAAAACGAGCATTCGTTATTTACCGAAACATTCTGCCCACTGGGGCTCTTTAAAGCCAACGAGGACATTGTCCTCTGTAATGAGCAAAGGGCGTTTTACAAGCATTCCGTCTGTACTGAGAAGTTCAAGCATCTCCTCCTCGGTCATTGAGGGAAGTTTTGACTTAAGCTCCATGGATTTATACAGAAGTCCGCTTGTATTGAAGAACTTTTTAAGTTCCTGTCCGCTCTTTGAGTACCAGCCTCTCAGCTCATCCTGTGTGGGATTATCTTCCTTTATATTTCTCAGGGTATATTCTATGCCATTATCCTCAAGCCACTGCTGTGCTTTCTTGCAGGTTGTGCATTTAGGATAGCAAATAAAAGTTACCATATATATTCATCTCCTGTCAGTGGGTTTATAATTAAAAGCCTTTCATTGTAAGGGAGATACGCTTTTTCTGTACATCTACAGAAAGAACCTTTACCTTTACAATATCGCCAACCTTGAGAGCCTCGGAGGGGTGCTTGATAAACTTATCACTAATCTGAGATATGTGAACAAGTCCATCCTGATGAACACCGATATCCACAAAGGCACCGAAGTCGATAACATTTCTGACTGTACCTGTCATCTCCATACCCTCACGCAGGTCCTCAATACCCATAACATCTGTACGCAGAACAGGTGCAGGGAGACTTTCACGAGGATCACGACCGGGCTGGGTAAGTTCGGAGAGGATATCTTCAAGAGTAGGCACACCGATACCAAGAGTCTCAGCAACAGAAACCTTATCTGTCACCTTATCCTTGATTCCCTTGATACCGCCGGACTCTACATCCTTTGCGGTAAATCCCAGAAGTTTCAGAAGTTCCTTTGCCGCCTTGTAGGACTCGGGGTGAACTGCTGTGTTATCAAGAGCCTCTTTGCTGCCTGCAACTCTCAGGAAGCCTGCACACTGCTCAAACGCCTTGGGGCCAAGTTTGGGAACCTTCTTGAGTTCTGCACGGCTTAAGAACCTGCCGTTTTCTTCTCTGTATGCAACAATATTCTTGCAAACCGCCGCACTTAAACCTGCAATACGGGATAAAAGTGCAGGGGATGCTGTATTAAGGTCGGCACCTACTGAGTTTACGCAATCCTCAACAACACCGTCAAGAGTTTCACCCAGACGCTTCTGGGGCATATCGTGCTGATACTGACCTATACCGATGGACTTGGGGTCAATCTTAACCAGTTCTGCAAGGGGATCCTGAAGGCGTCTTGCAATAGACACCGCACTTCTAAGTGTCAGGTCAAGCTCAGGCAGTTCATCTGCTGCCAGTTTACTTGCTGAATATATGGATGCACCTGCCTCGCTTACTACCATATATGCAAGGTCGGGTTTCTTTGCTTCTTTGATAACATCGGCGGCAAAAATCTCGGTTTCTTTACTTGCTGTACCGTTGCCGATAGAAAGCACATTTGCGCCGTATTTCTTAATAAGAGTGAGGAGTTTTGTCTTTGACTCCTGCACCTTCGCCTCAGAATGAGTGGGATAGATAACCGTTGTGAGGCGAAGGTG
>SVPX01000069.1 GCA_015065665.1 Oscillospiraceae bacterium
CACATCCCTTGCCACTGTTGCGTCTGATAACAGATATGTCTGCCCTGAGGTTGACCTTTCATCAGTTATATGTCTCAAAGCATCAAGGCACCCTGTTGTAGAGGAACTTCTCGACAGTACCCGTTTTGTTGCAAACGATGTTTATCTCGACAGCGGTGAAAACCGAGTTGCTATCATCACAGGTCCCAATATGGCAGGTAAATCCACATATATGCGTCAGACAGCACTTGTTGTTATTATGGCTCAGATTGGTTCTTTCGTTCCTTGTGACTCAGCACACATCGGCATTGTTGATGCTGTATTCACCCGAGTAGGTGCATCCGATGACCTTGCATCAGGACAATCAACATTTATGGTAGAAATGAGCGAGGTTGCCAACATTGTTAAATCTGCTACTTCCAAGAGCCTTCTTATCTTCGATGAAATAGGCAGAGGTACATCCACATACGATGGCATGAGTATTGCCCGTGCTGTCCTTGAGTATGTAGCGGATAAAAAGCGTCTTGGGGCGAAATCTCTCTTTGCTACTCATTATCACGAACTCACAGTTCTTGAGGAACTCATTGAAGGTGTCAAGAACTATAACATAGCTGTGAAAAAACGCGGTGACGATATCACATTCCTCCGCAGAATTATTCCCGGCGGAGCAGATGACAGTTATGGTATCGAGGTTGCAAAACTTGCAGGAGTTCCTGATTCTATCATCACAAGAGCAAAGCAGGTGCTCAGAGATTTAACCGAGCAAAATCCCGATAACAGCAGAGAAGTCCTCAGAACTGTATCATCAGATCAGGATATGCAGCTTTCTCTTATGCCTTGTGCAGATAACGCAGTTTCCGAGAAACTCAGGAGTGTTGACCTTGATACATTAACACCTATTGAGGCTATCAATCTTCTTTACGAACTGAAAAAACTAATTTAATTTATTTATAAATCCACATACAGGAGGTGACACAATATGGGTAGGATAAATGTACTTGATAAACATGTGGCAGAACTTATTGCTGCAGGTGAGGTTGTAGAGAGACCATCATCCGTAATAAAGGAACTTGTGGAGAATTCAATCGATGCAGGTGCAAAGTCCATTACCGTTGAAATTAAAAATGGCGGAACTACCTTTATGCGTGTTACCGATGACGGTATGGGTATTATGCGTGATGATATCAGAAATGCTTTTCTTCGTCACGCTACAAGCAAGGTTTGCGTTGAAAATGACCTTGATTCAATAGAGACTTTAGGCTTCCGAGGAGAAGCTCTTGCATCTGTATCAGCAGTTGCTAAAGTTGAACTTATAACCTGTGCTGACTGCGAGGATGTTGGCACAAGCTATATAATCGAAGGTGGGGAGGAAGTCTCTTTCACCGATGCAGGTTGTCCTGTGGGTACTACCATTGTTGTTCGTGATCTTTTCTATAACATCCCTGCAAGACAGAAGTTTCTAAAAAAAGATGTGGCAGAGGGTAACGCAGTTTCCCTTGTTATGGACAGAATCGCACTCTCTCATCCCGAGATTGCATTCACCTTTATCCGTGATTCAAAGCAGACTTTAAAAACCTCAGGTGACGGCAAACTCCGTTCTGCTATATATTCGGTTTACGGTAGAGATTTTGCAAACTCTCTTATAGAAGTTGACTATGAACTTGAGGGTATTCGTGTAGAGGGTTATATCTCCCGGCCCGAATACTCCCGACCTAACCGTAATATGCAGACCTTTTTTGTGAATAACAGATTTGTCAAAAGCCGTACCGCTGGTGCTGCTGTTGATGAGGCAGCAAAAGGCTCTGTAATGGTTGGCAAGTTCCTTTGTTGTGTGCTGAGTATCAGTATGTCTTTTTCTGCAGTTGATGTTAATGTTCATCCTGCAAAGATAGAAGTCCGTTTTGTTAATGAGCGTCCCTTGTTCAATGTAGTATATCATGCTGTAAAATCTGCTCTTTTAAGAGGAGACAAGCGTAAGGAAGCGGTACTTACACAGAACACACAGGGCAGAAGAGTTGATCCCTTTGCTCAGTTTGATCTTCGTGCAAGAGATGTTCAACCCCAAAAGGAGCCGGAGACTCCAAAGGTAAAACAGCCCGTAACATCATATATTCCCGATGTTGTTATTCCCCCTGCAAAGGTTGTAACTCAGACATCACAGACTGTTGAACCTAAATCTAAAGAGAAATTCACACCCATATATCAACGTCGTCTGACTGTTGCTGATTCAGGCAAAGTTCCTGATTATCTCTCAGCTCTTGATATAATGGTTGATTCACCGGATAATTCTGAGCCTGAAAAGAATGAAGATAAAACCCCTGTGTCTGTATCAGATGATACTACACCTACAGAAACTTTTGTCATCGAATCAGAAGAAACTACCTTTATAACAGACACACAACCGATTATCTCAACTCCTGTTACTGATACTGTTGTTGACAAGGTAGAAGATGAAACTGCAGATTCAGAAGAAACAACACCTGTACAGGAGAATCTGATTCTCAATGAAGAAGTAACTGCCCCTGAGTTCAGATTTGTAGGTGAGGCTTTCCGTACATATATCATTGTAGAGATTGATAATGAACTAATCCTTATCGACAAACACGCACTTCATGAGCGTATGATATATGAACAACTAAAAAAAGATGCAGATACCTGTAGCCAGTTACTCCTTGTACCTGTTACAGTTGCTCTTGATAAGCCTGTATATACTGCAGTTGTAGAGAACCTGGATATGTTCACAGAGTGCGGCTTTGATGTGGAAGACTTCGGTATGCCTACACTCCTTGTCCGCAGCGCACCACAGTATATTACAGGCGAAGATATATCCGACACCATTATTGAGATGGCAGGTTATATTGCCGAGAATAAAAAAGATATCCGTTCAGAAAAAATGGACTGGATTTTCCATAATGTAGCTTGTCGTGCCGCTATCAAAGCGGGTAACAGAAGCACAGATATGGAACTTGTTGATTTAGCAAAAAAACTTCTCTCAGACGATTCTCTCAGATATTGCCCCCATGGCAGACCTGTGTGTATTGTGCTGAAAAAATCAGAGATAGAAAAACAGTTTGGCAGGGCGTGATATTTTGTCAGACAATAAAATCAGAGTTGTATCTATAGCAGGACCTACCGCTTCTGGCAAAACTTCTCTTTCTGTTAATCTCGCCATCTGTTTCGGAGCAGAGATTGTATCATCAGACTCAATGCAGATTTACAGGGGGATGGATATTGCCACAGCAAAGCCTACAAAAGAAGAAATGAATGGTATACCCCATCATCTTATGGACTTTGTAGATACAACAGAAGCTTATAGTGTAGCAAGGTATATCGAAGATGCCTCAAAGGCTATTTCTGATATCCATAACCGTCATAAACTTCCAATTATTGTTGGTGGTACAGGTCTTTATATGGATAGTCTCCTTTCTGGCATTACATATTGTGATGGCGAAGTTGACCTTAAGTTGCGTAAAGAATTACAGGATAAATTTGAAATTGTGGGTATAGATAAAATGCTTGAGGAGTTAGCATCTTTCGACCCTGATAGTGCATCCCGACTGTCTGTAGAAAGAAACCCCAAACGTATTATTCGTGCTATGGAGGTTTTTTACACAACAGGCGTTACGATGACTGAGCAGAATCTCCGTTCAAAGTCAAAAGAATCCCTGTATAACCCAACAAAAATTGCTCTGAATTTCAGAGACAGACAAAAACTCTATGACCGTATTAATCTAAGGGTTGACATTATGCTTAAAGACGGACTTCTTAAAGAAGCAGAAGAATACTTCAGTTCAAACTATGGTAATACCGCAGTACAGGCAATAGGCTATAAAGAACTCAAGCCATATTTTGATGGAGTGTTAAGTCTTGATGAGTGTATCGAAACTCTTAAACGCTCCACAAGACGATATGCCAAGCGTCAGCTTACATGGTTTATGCGTGATCCTGAAATTAAATGGTTTTATGTTGATGATTATAATGATAGCCATAGTTTAATTAATGAAGTATCAGATTATCTTATACAAGAAGGATTTGAATTAGAATGAAAGATTCTGATAAAAAGAAAAAATCTAGAATAAAAAATAAGCGTGTGACCTTTCTTGCTGTTCTCGTTTGTGTTGTTGCAGCGGCAATCTTTGTTTTTTCTCTTATCAATTCCAATGTTTCCACTAGCGATGTGGTTGATACAGAGATCGCCAAGAGATATACATATAACGAAAATATCACTACATCTTCCAATGTAGTAAGAAATGAAACACTCCTTACTTACGATGGCAGCAAGGTGCTTTTTTATACTGTATCCGATGGTGATATAGTAAGCGCAGGATCAGAGGTTGCCCTTGTGTTTGCTAACGAGACAGATGCTCTCAACTATAACCGAATTAACGAGATTAATAAAGAGATTGAGATTCTTGAGAGCCTTAACACCTCTTACGATAATGTAAATACCGATGTTTCTGCAATCGATAAACAGATTGAGATGAATCTGAAAAATATGATTTCCGCAGTTAACTCCAATTCTTCACATCAGATTGAGGATTCAAGTAATAATCTTATTTATTCTATCAATCAGAGACAAGTTATCACAGGTGAAACCTCAGGCTTTGCTGAGCAGATTGCTTCTCTTAAGAGCGAAGCCGCTGAATGTGCAAGACAGGGCGGTACATATATAGATGCTATAAAGACAACTACTGGCGGATACTTCGTTGCATCTGCTGATGGTTATGAAGGACTTGTTGATTACCATAAAGTAACAAACCTTACTGTGGATTCTTATAATGATAACCTTAAACCAAATAAAGTAGGGGACAATGTTATTGGTAAAATTGTCAGCGGCCTCAATTGGTATGTGGTCTGTAAACTCAATGCAGATGAGGCTCTTACTCTTTCACATTCCAATGTGTATCCTGTAATTTCATTTCCTAACACAACTTGTACTAACATTCCTGCTGAACTAGCTGCTCTGAATCAGGAGAGCAAACAGTCTGATGCTGTTGCTGTTTTCCGTTGTAATTATATGAATTCCCCTATAAGTCATCTTAGAAACGAAACTGTACAGATTACAGTTAATTCCTACACAGGTCTGCGTATCAGCAAATCTGCAATTCACGATGGTAATGTAGAGGTTGCAGATGGCAGCGGCGAAATACAGCGTGTTCAGGGTGTCTATGTACGCCACGGCAGTCAGCTTGAATTCAAAGAAGTCTCTATTATGTACGCTGGTCCTGATTTTGTTATCATCGATGAAACTCCCGATGAAGGAGTACTTGTCAGCGGTGAGACTCTCAAACTCAATGATGAAGTTGTTATAAAAGGAGAGGATTTGTTTGAAGGAAAAAATGTTCAGTGATATTAAACATAATTACGAAACTATCGTCAGAAACATCAGCGATGCTGCCGTTGCAAGTGGCAGACGCCCTGAAGATATTACTTTCCTTGCGGCAACAAAAACCGTTGATCCTGAATTTATTAACTATGCCATTTCTCTCGGCCTTAAATTTATAGGTGAAAACAAAGTTCAGGAGCTGCTTTCAAAGTACGAAGCATACGACCTTGATAATGCACAGCTTCATTTTATCGGTCATCTTCAGAGTAATAAGGTTCGTCAGATTGTTGGCAAGGTCAGTATGATAGAATCCGTTGATTCCTTAAAACTTGCTCAGGAGATTTCACGCCAGAGTATCAAGCAGGACATTACAACAGATATTCTTATAGAAGTCAATGTAGGCAGAGAAGAAAACAAGTCGGGTGTAATGCCTGAAAACTTAGAGGAATTACTCTGTCAGATTGCCCTTCTTCCTAATATTTCAGTACAAGGATTGATGGCAATTCCACCAATTTGTGAAAATGAACAGAAAATTCGCGGATATTTTCAAAATATGCGTAATATGTTTCTTGACATATCAGCAAAAAAGATAGATAATATTAAAATGGGTACTCTGTCTATGGGTATGTCAGGTGACTACCGAGAAGCAATACTCGAGGGTTCAAACCTTGTGCGAATCGGTTCATCTTTATTTGGCGCAAGAAATTACAATTAATATATTTATTGGAGGTATTTATTATGGCAGGTTTTGTAGATAAGTTTAAGCGTATGTGGGATGCTCCCGATGATGAGTATGAGTATGATGAGTACGGTTATGGTGAAGAAACAGAAGAAGAGTACGAAGAGGATGTAACAGTGCGCGATAGCGGTTCAAAGAAAAGTAAAGTTGTTAACATCAATGCAACAGCCAAACTTGCAGTTGCTCTGTTCAAGCCCGAGCGTTTTGGCGAAGAGACAAGAGCTATTGCAGATGAGCTTATCAAAACTCACACAGTTGTTCTTAACCTTGAGAATACAAACAAAGATATGGCCAGAAGAATCATCGACTTCCTTTCCGGTGTAGCTTATGCTAACCGCGGCAAGATCAAGAAGGTTGCTTCCAGCACATTTATTATCATTCCTAACCATGTTGACCTTACAGGTGACGATCTCCTTGATGAACTGGAGAACAGCGGCGTTTACTTCTGATAATGGACGAAACGCAACTTCTTTATTCCAGACTTGAGGATATGATATGCTCATCTTACTATGACGGCTGTTCATATATGGGTTTTCTCAATGAGCGTGAGTGTGCCCTCTGTGCTTCTTATCTTAAGAACAGAGGTGTAGATTTTACAATCTTCGGCGGATATAAAAACGCAACCCGTGTGTTTTTTGCCGTAGGTGACGATGCCGCCACGGATTTTCCCATAAAAGCTCTTCATATATCCTCAAAAGGAAGTAAAGAACTTACTCATCGCGATTATCTTGGCTCACTTATGGGGCTTGGAATCAAGCGTGAATGTGTGGGGGATATAATCACCCTGAATGAAAGAGAAGCCGTTGTCTTTGTCCGTGACGAGATATCGGCACATATAATCCGTGACCTTGATAAGGTTGGCAGAGATAGTATTGTTATCACCGAATACAAAGGTGATACAGATTCTCTTGGTTCTGTTACTGAAGAACTAAGTCTTATCGTAACATCTATGAGAGCAGATAACTTTGTTGCTGCCTGTATTAATTCATCAAGGTCAGAGGCTGTACAGCTGATTACTTCTGATATGGTTTTTATCAACTATACCCAGGTCAGCAAGACCTCCCGTACTGTTTCAGAGGGAGATGTTGTCAGCATCAGAGGTTATGGAAAGTACATTGTAGGTCCTTTGAAAAGCAAAACCAAAAGAGACCGTTTGGTTATTAAAGTATTGCACTATATTTAAGGGGGAAATAACTATGCTTACAATTGAAGATATCAAAAATGTCAGTTTCAGAAAATCAGGTATCGGTGGATATAAACCTGAGGATGTTGATAGTTTTATTGATCAGGTTCTTATTACCTTTGAACAGCTCAGGAAGGAAAAGTCCGATCTTATCAAGAAGATGGACATTCTTGCCAGAAGAGTAGAGGAATACCGAGCAGACGAGGATTCTGTCCGTAATGCTATGCTCTCTGCTCAGCGAGTTGCCGATTCCACAATCAGAGAAGCTCGTGCTAAAGCCGCCCGTATTCTTGAGGAGTCCGAGAATATTGCAAAAGCAAAACTTTATGACCTTAATATTCAGATCAAACAGCAGAAGAAGCAGTATACATTACTCCTTGCAGAGTGTAACAGACTCAGAGATGATATTATAAGTCATTGTAATAAGCATATAGCAATTGCTAAGGAACTCCCCAGCGTTCAGCGTATTCAGGCTATGGAGGAATCAATTGAAGAGCGTTATCCTACAGATAATTCAAGTGATTACGAAAGAGCAGATGAGGTTGCTGCAGCAAACGCAGAATCCAAGGCACCAGCTGCGGAGGTCAAAGAGGAAACCGCTCCCGCTACAGAGCCTGCTAAGGGTGAGTCCGCTTCTGCAATTCAGGTAGATGACCTCTTTGATATCAGCATTGTAAGTGATATCGACACCGATGATACAGCTCCTGCAGCAGAACCTGCAGATAAGAAAAAGGGCAGGGATTTCTCAGGCCTTAAATTCGGCGATAACTATGATGTAGAATCAGATGATGATAACGGCAATGCCGATTCAGAATAAATAAATTTGGAGAGTAGATAATTATGTCTCAGGATTACAACAAAACTTTAAATCTTCCAAATACCGATTTCCCTATGAGAGCAGGTCTTCCTCAGAGCGAGCCTGTTACCCTCAAAAAGTGGGATGACAACGATATTTATGGAAAACTTATGGAGAGAAATGCAGGTAAACCTATGTTTATCCTTCATGATGGACCTCCTTATGCAAACGGTAATATCCACCTTGGTACAGCACTTAACAAAGTTCTCAAGGATTTCATTGTAAGATATAAGAATATGTCAGGCTTCTGTGCACCTTTTGTACCCGGTTGGGATACACATGGTCTTCCCACAGAGCTTAAGGCAAGAGCAAAAGCAGGCGTTTCCAGCTCTGATGCTATTTCTGATGTAGAACTTCGTCAGATTTGTCGCGATTTTGCACTGGGTTATCTTGATGATCAGCGTAACCAGTTCAGACGCCTTGGTGCTATCGGTGATTGGAGCAATCCCTATATTACACTTACAAAAGACTTCGAGGCAACTCAGATTGAGATTTTCTCTGAGATGGCTCAGAAGGGATACATCTATAAGGGTCTCAAGCCTGTTTACTGGTGTCCCGAGTGTAAGACTGCACTTGCAGAGGCAGAGATTGAGTACGCAGAGGATCCCTGCTTCTCTATCTATGTTAAATTCCCCGTATGTGATGATATGGGTAAGATTTCTGCTCTTGGTGTAGATCCTTCAAAGACATACTTTGTAATCTGGACAACCACAACATGGACACTTCCCGGTAATGTTGCAGTGTGCGTTGGTCCCGAGTTT
>SVPX01000070.1 GCA_015065665.1 Oscillospiraceae bacterium
AATGTTAATGCCACTGTACGCCGCACTTTGGGAAGCGATATCAATGCTTCATGCGGACAGTTACGAGGAAAAAATCTTAAGAACAAAGGAGGAGTATAACTTGGAAGTTTTCAGTAAAAGTGATATTGGATTAGTCAGATCATCCAATCAGGACGACTGTCGCTTCGGAGTTTTCTCGACTTCTTGTGCATGGGCTGTAGTATGTGATGGAATGGGCGGTGCAAACGGCGGTAATGTTGCCAGTGCACTGGCAGTAGATGTTATCAGCGAGCAGATACAGCAGTTATACGATGAAAGATTGACTAAAGATCAATTGGCAACATTGCTTACAGATATTGTTCAGCGTGCTAATGCTCAGGTTTTTGATATGGCGTTGACTCATCCCGAACTTGAGGGTATGGGTACAACCTGTGAGTTTGTGTTTGTCAAAGACCGTACTGTGCATGTTGTTCATGTAGGTGATAGCCGTACTTATTCAATCCGCGGCGGTAAAATCAAACAGCTTACAGAGGATCACTCTATTGTTCAGGAGATGGTAAGACGAGGCGAAATCACTCCAGAAGAGGCAATGAATCATCCTAACAAGAACATAATCACTCGTGCTTTGGGTATCCGTCCCGAAGTTAATATCGACTATATTGAAGCTAACTTCACTTATGGTGATGTTCTTCTTATCTGTACTGACGGACTTACAAACTGTGTCAATTCAGGTGATATTGTCAAGATTGTTCACGAGAATCGTGGGGAAGATATGACAAATAAACTTGTTGATAAGGCTAAAGAAGGCGGCGGAACAGATAACATCACAGTAACTGTAATTTACTGAGGAGGTGGGTACTATGGATAAATATGTTGGAAAAAAACTTGACGGCAGATATGAGATTCGTGAACTTATCGGCATCGGTGGTATGGCTAATGTGTATCGTTGCTATGATACTATAGATGACCGTGAGGTTGCTATAAAGATCTTAAAGGATGAGTTCCTTAATAACGAAGAATTTATTCGCAGATTCAAGAATGAGTCAAAAGCAATTGCTGTTTTATCACATCCCAACATTGTAAAAGTATACGATGTAAGTTTTGGTGATATGATTCAGTACATTGTTATGGAATACATTGATGGTATCACTCTTAAGGAATATATTAATCAGCAGCAGGTACTTACCTGGAAAGAAACTGTTCATCTTGTAACTCAGATTCTTAAGGCTTTATCCCATGCTCACAGTAAGGGTGTTGTTCATCGTGACATCAAGCCTCAGAATATGATGCTTCTGTCTGACGGTACTATCAAGGTTACTGATTTTGGTATTGCCAGATTCTCTAATTCTACAAGAACTATGACAGAACAGGCAATCGGTTCTGTTCATTACATTGCTCCCGAACAGGCAAAGGGCGATATTACCGATGGTAAAACAGATATCTACTCAATCGGTATTATGATGTATGAGATGCTGACAGGTACACTTCCTTTTGATGGAGAAAATGCTGTATCTGTTGCTTTAATGCATCTTCAGGTTACACCTGATACTCCCAGATCAATCAATCCTTCGATTCCCGAGGGTATTGAGGAGATTACTCTAAAGGCTATGCAGAAGCAACCCGGTGACAGATATCAGTCTGCGCAGGATATGCTTGATGATATTGAAAGATTCAGAATGAATCCTTCTGTCAGATTTGAATATAAGTATCTTTATGATAAACAGCCCACAAAGTATGTTGATGCTGTAAGTAAAGGCAAGAGTCATAGGGCAGAGGAGTTCTCTGAAAGTAATAAGAATAAAGACGATGATAAGGTTCGTCACAGTCTGACAGTTCCGATTATTGTTGGTATTCTCATTGCTTTTTGTATTGCACTTATTGTGTGCATACCTCTCGGTGCATTCCGCTCCAGTCAGACAACGGAGGCTCCTGATGTTGAAGTTCCTGATCTGATTGGTATGACCGTTCAGCAACTTAATGAAAACACAGACTATAAGTTTAAGTTTGAATACGAATACATTTATAGCGATGAACATGAACTGGGTATTATTCTTGACCAGAAGCCTCAGGCAGGTTCCAAGAAAATTAAAGCTACAGGCACAATCACTCTTACAGTAAACAGTGCACAGAGTGATCAGTCCATTCCTGCTATCTATGGTCTCAATCAGAGTGCGGCTCTTGCAGCCCTCAATAAAAGCGGATTCTACAGAATTGAATTCGTAGAGATTGCAGATGACACAGCTGATGCAGGTGTTGTTATCCGTTCTTATCCTCAGCAGGGTTCTGTTGTGTCTCTTAACGAAACGGTATACCTGTATGTTGCAGGCGGTGAGACAGCTTCCAAGAAAGTAAGTGTTCCCAATGTTATCGGATACACAAAGGCAGATGCCATTACAAAGATTGAAAGTCTTGGATTTGAAGTTGTAATTGAGCCTATTGAGAGCAATAAGGCTAAAGATATTGTTGTTACTCAGTCACCTCTTGGTGGCAAACTGGATTCTAATTCAGCAGTTACAATTTATGTAAGCGCGCTTTCTCCTGAATCATCTGTTACACTTTCTGTTGACTTGCCTCAGAACATTAATCATACAATGCAGTTTACAGTAAAGATTGATGGTGTTGATCCTAAGTCTGTGCCTATTTATCCCGGTGTAACAACACACAACTTCAGTGTAACAGGCAGAGACACAACTACTGTACAGGTTTTCCTTGATGACCAGCTTTACAGAGAATTCAGAGTTGATTTTAACAGTAAGTCTTATGAAACTGTGGCAGCAAATGAGTATGTGGATGTCAATCAACCACAGGATTCAACAACAGCAGTACAGGGTGAGAACTAATGAGTGCTGACCAGAAAAAAGATGGCATTATCATTCGTCTCACAGGCGGTTTTTATTATGTTGATTGTGACGGCGAAATCCTTGAATGTAAGGCAAGAGGTAAATTCCGCAATACAGGTGAATCTCCTGTTGTAGGCGATAAGGTTTCTGTCAGCGTTAAAAGTGACGGTTATCACAGTGTTGATTGTATTTTTGATAGAAAGAACTTTCTTGTGAGACCTCCACTGGCAAATCTGGATGCATTGGTAATTGTTATTTCAACGGTTGAACCTTTACCGAACACTCTTGTTATTGATAAACTTACTGCAGCGGCAGTGGATATCGGCACGATGCCTTATATCGTATTCTCCAAAACAGACTTATCAACTTGCGATGATCTGGTTTCGGTATATCAGAAGGCTGGATTTCCTACTTTCACATATTCAGATGGTGATGTTGAAAGTGTAGAGAAAATCCGTGCTGCTTTATCTGGTAAGATTGTTGCATTTATCGGCAACAGCGGTGTGGGTAAATCAACTCTTATCAATAACCTTTATCCCGATCTTGGGCTTAAAACAGGGAAGATAAGTCAGAAACTTGGTCGAGGAAGACATACTACAAGAACAGTTGAACTCTTTAAGATTGATGCAGGATATATTGCAGACACTCCCGGATTTTCTACCGTAGACCTGGAGAGATATCATCTCGTTGAGAAAGAGCAACTTATGTATTGCTTTCCTGAGTTTGAAGAATATATAGGCGATTGTAAGTTTTCTTCCTGTATGCATGTTTGTGAAAAAGGCTGTGCAATTATAGATGCGGTAAAAAACGGTATCATATCAGAGTCCCGACATCAGAGCTATGTTGAGATGTACACTGAGATTAAAGATATCAAACCATGGGAACTTAAGAACAACTAACTATTCAGGAGGACTTAAATGATTTATTCAATATGCGGTTTTAATGTTGAATATGAGCCAAGATACTCAAGACTCAGAGACAGATCGCAAAAATATATTGCTGAGGATCAGACGGTTACTCCTGATTTCTCTCTTTTGATTACAGATGAAGATATCGCTGCACATATCAAGAAATTTCCTATGGATGAGGAACTTGCAGAATATGTTGTTGCAGGTGTCAAATTTTATAATGAAACAATACTGAGAGGTGCATTTTTTCTACACAGTGCGGCACTTGCTGTTAATGGAGAAGGTTTTGTGTTTACAGGTCCCTGCGGAGCCGGTAAGTCCACACATGCTTCACTTTGGAGAAAACACTTTGGTGATAAGGTTATCTCTGTTAATGATGATAAACCTGCTGTGCGTATAATTGATGGTGTTCCTTATATATGCGGAACACCTTTCTCTGGTAAACATGATATCAACGCTAATGTAGAAGTTCCCTTGTGTGGTATTAGTGTTTTGTGTCAGAGTAAAGATAACAGTATTACTAAAATGCCTGTTGCTCAGGCTATTCCTGTGTTAATGGAGCAGACATTAAGACCGGACAGTGTGCAGAAGATGAGTGCTTTGTTCAGCCTTCTGGATGAAACATTATCCAAAGTTCCTGTTTATAAGTTCTGTTGCAATATCAGCGATGAAGCTGTTATGCTCTCTTACAATACAATGAAAACTAAATAAACATAAAGAAAACAGTCGGTTAATAGTTTAACCGACTGTTTTTATGTTGTTTGGAATATTTAAGTGTTATTCAACTTCCACAATGCCATCAGCTTTTACTGTAATTTTCATACCATCCTTTACATAGTTGAGAAATTCATCTCCGAGAGAATCAACTACCGGCATAGATACACCGTCAACCCATACATCTGACAGTACAGCACCAGCTGCAGCAAGAGAATCAATGGGGTTTGAGAACAGCATACAAGCTGGATTCTTACCCATAGCACAAGCACAGTAAAGAACCAGACCACCTGTTGTGGAGCCGATTGTCTGAGGCAGACACAAGGCTTTGCCCAGCATTGATTTTCCAAAAATATCACTATTGTTCTGATCAGAACATTTTACTTCTTTATCACCAAACTGCAGAGCTGTCTGGAAAGAAGCAAGGGTGTTGAAGCCCTCACGGGTAACAAGAGCCTCAGCAGAAACTTCTCCTGGGGTGATAACTCTACCTTTGAACTGTTTCATTATTTGTTACCTCCTGTGATGATTTCCTGAATCTGTGCATCTGTGTAGTATCTTGCTGTGGTGTAAGTGCGGAGTTTGTTTGAAGAAGTAATTACAGGCATCTTCTTGCAGAGGGGGTTGTTCATATACATAAGAGGGCAGATGTATGATGTAATAACACCTGTTTTCTTAAGTCTCTCTGCATATTCTGTTTTATTGAATGCTTCAAGTACCTTGGGTGCGGCAGTAAAAACTGTAGGAATAGTAATTTTTTTCAGGCCCTTATCATTAAGTTTATTTTCGAGAATTTCGGTCCATGACTTGAGCTGCTCGAGTGAAAGGTGAGGACAACCAACAAAACAAAGTTTTGGAGTAGCATCGGGGTTTTTCCATATCACAGGATAATTGTTCTGTACTCTTTCAAGTTCTGCATCATCAATGATATATTCCTGTGTATTATCAATAATAAGGTCTTTTCCAAAGTCTACGGCTTCGGGGGTAAGTTTATCGATATGATAAAGACCTACTGCACCATTAGATGCTGTTGCAGCACCAAAGTCCTTAAGGTAAGCACATGCTGAATCGTTCAGTTCGTTTCCAATCCATTTATCAAGTCCGATTACATAAGGCACATCTTCCATAACTTTCATACCTATAGCGGAACCGAGAAGTTGTGCTTCGGGTTTCTTTGTGGTTTCAACTTTTACAATCCAGGTAGCTTTTCTGCCCTCATCTGTAAGAAGACCGAAGTAGGGGACATAGCCAACAATTGAACCCATAATATCGATAATACCTGAGTTGCGGTTGCATCTTGCGCCAAGAACTGAGTTAGCATAAACTACTGCGCTGGATTCTGCCCAGGAGAGCACATCTCCGCGCTGAGGTTTGTTTCCCATTTCATCCATATAGCAGGTACAGGTGAAGGCATCGTCACTCATAAGGCCCAGTTCCTTGAGCTGCTTTTCATAGAAATCCTGTTTGGTATACATAAACTTGTTGAAGACAAATTTTTGCAGGAAGTTTGCAGGTACATTTTTGTCAAGAGGTCTGGGATCTACTGAAAATTTCTGAGAAGATTTTACACCTTCATTAAGAAGTTGTTGCATCAGGTCATAAACAGGGGACATAACCTTAAGTCCAAAAGATGTAACAAGATGATTGTATTTTGATGTAACAGGAACTAGTTTCTCAGCTCCAAAAGCTTCACCATACATTACCAGCGTTTTCATAACTTTAGAGAGGGTTTCGCCTTTTTCGCCATCAAGAATAGCCTGCTGTTCTTTTGTAAGTATCATAACTGTGTCTCTCCTTTTTTCTAAAATCAGAGTTTCATACAGGTGTCCCAAGCGCCCCAGATAACTGTACGCAGGTTACCAACACTCTTTGCATCACCGATAATGTGAACATGTTTGGATTTTTTAGTAAGAGGAGCGCTATTATAACCGACAGACAATATAACTGAATCCGCTTTAACCTCAAATGTTTTGCCTTCTTTATCTTTGAGGATTACACCATCATCAGTAATTTCGCTGAGTGCTGTTTCAAGATAAACAGGAACTTTGTTAGTCTTAAAGAAATCGCGGAGATAACTTGTGTTTGCAAGGCATACACCCTTGGTTGTAATAAGGTCATCCTGCATCTCAACTATAGTAGGTTTCTTGCCGTTGAGATAAAGGTCGTAGGCAATTTCGCATCCTGTAAGACCACCACCGATTACAACAACATTTTCTCCAACTTCTTTATTCTTGAGGAGATAATCAACGGCTTCGATTGCTGTTTCTGCACCTTTAACAGGAATTTTCTTTGCCACAGCACCTGTTGCGATGATAATTTCATCAGCATCAAGTTCTTTGATGTCCTTGATTTCTGTGTTTATTTTAACTTCAATGGGAAGTTTTGCTACTTCGCGAATGTACCATTTAATAAGATCTCTATCCTTTTCTTTGAAAGAGGGAGCGGCTGCAGCAATAAACACACCACCCAGTTCGCCGCTCTTTTCATAAAGAGTAACAGAATGGCCGCGTTTTGCACAGAGTATAGCAGCTTCCATACCGCCGATACCACCACCGATAATAGCAATCTTTTTTGCTTTTTTAGCTGGTTCTAAATGATATTTCTTTGACTGCATTGTAAGAGGATTGAGGGCACAACGGGCAAGGCCCATTGTGTCTGTAAGATCCTGTGTGTTAGCGTGTCCTTTTGATGAGGAGAAGTTGAAGCAACCTGAATGACAACAGATGCAAGGCTTGATATCTTCCAGTCTGTCTTCAATAACTTTTGTAACCCACTCGCCATCAGTAAGGAACTGTCTTGCCACACCTACACCATCAATTCTGCCTTCTGCGACAGCTTTTGCACCTGTTTCAATATCCATTCTACCGGCACATACAACAGGGATGTTCACAATTTTTTTGATGTGAGCTACATCTTCAAGGTTACAATTTTCGGGCATATACATAGGTGGATGTGCCCAGTACCAGGAGTCATATGTACCATTGTCTGCATTGAGCATATCGTAACCTGCATCCTCAAGATACTTTGCAGCTTTTTCTGATTCTTCCATATTTCTTCCAACTTCGGTGTAGTTTTCACCGGGCATTGCACCCTCACAGAAACCCTTCATTTTAGACTCAACAGAATATCTCAGAGAAACGGGATATTCTTCACCACAAGCTTCTTTGATGGCTTTAACAACTTCTGCAGCAAAACGGTAACGGTTTTCAAAACTTCCGCCGTATTCGTCAGTACGCTTGTTGAAAAATTCAATTGCAAACTGATCAAGGAGATAACCCTCGTGAACAGCGTGAACCTCTACACCGTCAACTCCAGCCTCTTTGCATAGTTTTGCGGTTTTTGCGAATGCTTCTATTATTTCATGAATCTGCTCTTTTGTCATTTCGGGACACTCAATATCATGAGCCCAACGGCTTTTCTGAGGAGAGGGAGATGCCAACTCGTGAGAGGTATCGAGAATAGGTTTCAGAAGTGCCCGTGTGAATTTGTTTTTATGAAGAGGAGCAACAAGCTCAGTGATTGCCCAGGAACGACCCATACCTGCTGTAAGCTGTATAAAGAGCTTAGCACCTGTCTTGTGGATTTCATCCATAAACTCCTTGAGTTCTTTGAACATTTTAGGGTTCTCATAGAGCCATTTACCCCAGAATGTATCGCGTAGTGGAGCTATACCGGGGATGATAAGACCAACATTGTTCTGTGCTCTTTCAAGGAAGAGTTTTGCTGCTTCTTTGTCAAAGTGACAGCCTGTAAGTTCGAACCAACCAAACAGGGAAGTGCCACCCATAGGACACATAACTATGCGGTTCTTGATTTCCACATCTCTGATTTTCCATGGGGTAAACAAAGCACTGTATTTTTCCTCTGTCTTGTTCATAGAAAAAAACATCCTTTCTCTGATTTTTATTAAGATTTATTCTCGTGGACTTTTATGTGAAATACAAAGCCCAATCATCTTTATAATTATATCATATACATGTTGTTATATCAACAAAATTGTAACCGTCAAAATGTTTTGCGTTTAAATCTTCTGGGTTTATAGATTTTATTAATACCACACTTTTTCCTACACTATATATAAATTTTTTTAGGTTTCCCACACCAAAAGTTGATTTGGGGTGGGGACTTTTTTCTTTTTATTTGTTATAATTATAATGTAATATTATAGTTTTAATAAATATTTATATTTATTAAAGTAAGTTAGTTTAAATCAATGGAGGAATCTTTATGAAAGTAAAAAAATTTTTCAGCGTTATTCTCTCTTTTGTTATGCTTATGTGTTTAGTG
>SVPX01000071.1 GCA_015065665.1 Oscillospiraceae bacterium
CATTGTGTCGGTTTCTCTCTTAGCCTTTGCACCGCACTTAGGACAAGTACAGTTTACAAAGTCATCGATTTTAGCAAGAGGACTCTCACCATCCTGACCGGGTTCGAAGTTCTCAACCTTAGGAAGTCTTAAGGGAAGTTCCTCGTAAGGAACAGGAACCATACCGCAATGCTCACAATGAACAATGGGAATAGGCTCGCCCCAATAACGCTGACGGTTGAATGCCCAGTCCTTCATCTTGTACTGAACACCCTTCTCACCTATGCCGCGTTCTGAGAGAACCTCGAGCATTTTTGCAATAGAGGATTTCTTATCTGTGAAACCATTGAGGAAGTCGGAGTTAACCATCTCACCATCCCCTGTGTATGCTTCAACAGCGATATCTCCGCCCTTGATAACCTCGATGATATCAACACCGAACTTCTTTGCGAAGTCGTAGTCACGCTGATCGTGAGCAGGTACAGCCATAATTGCGCCTGTACCGTAACCCATCATTACATAGTCAGAAATAAAGATGGGAATTTCCTTGCCGTTTACAGGGTTAACTGCAACAAAACCGTCCAGCTTAACACCTGTCTTATCTTTAACAAGCTGTGTTCTCTCAAACTCTGTCTTCTTTGCACACTCTGTTCTGTATGCTTCAACCTCATCAAAATTCCTGATCATATCCTTATACTTATCAAGCATTGTATGCTCAGGTGCCATTACCATAAATGTAACACCAAATAAGGTATCGGGGCGGGTTGTATAGATTCTGAGAGTTTCATCTGTATCTTTAACTGTGAAGTTTACAAAGGCACCTGTGGATTTACCAATCCAGTTCTCCTGCTGGAGTTTTACATTGGGAAGATAATCTACTTCTTTGAGACCTTCAAGGAGTTTGTCGGCATACTCTGTAATACGGAGATACCAGACATCCTTTGACTTCTGAACAATATCGCTATGGCAGATGTCGCACTTACCGCCCTGAGAGTCCTCGTTAGAGAGAACAACCTTACAGGAAGGGCAATAGTTAACGAGAGTCTTGTCTCTGAAAGCAAGACCATTCTCGAACATCTTAAGGAAAATCCACTGTGTCCACTTGTAGTAGTTTTCTTCTGTTGTATCGATTACTCTGTTCCAATCGAAGGAGAAACCAACCTTTTTGAGCTGACTTGTGAATCTCTCAATATTTGTATCTGTAACCTGTCTGGGGTGAATGCGAGTCTTGATTGCATAGTTCTCGGTAGGAAGTCCGTATGCATCAAAGCCGATGGGAAACAGTACATTGTATCCCTGCATTCTTCTTTTTCTTGAAACTACTTCAAGACCGGAGTATGCCTTGATGTGACCAACATGCATACCTGCACCGGAAGGATAAGGGAATTCTACAAGAGCATAGAATTTTTCTTTATCAGAATTGTCCTGTGCTTCAAACACGCCTTTTTCTTCCCATATTTTTTGCCATTTTGGCTCGACACTTTTATGATCGTATTTCAAAATGAGTCCTCCTCATAATAAATTGCTTTTAGTCTTCTGTGATATAACCTGAGAGGTCAACAACCTCGCCATCCTGCCACAGTCTGTCAAGGCTGTAGTACTCTCTTGCCTCGTCAGAGAAAACGTGAACAAGAACATCGGTATAGTCCATAAGAATCCAGGACTGGCTGCGATGTCCCTCAATGTGATGAACAGTAATACCCATACCCTTGAGCTGAAATTCAAGCTCATCAGCAAGTGCTTTTACGTGAGTTGAGTTGTTACCTGTTGCAATAACCATATAATCACCAAGAGAGGATACATCCGAAATCTTGATAACACTCAGGTTTCTTGCTTTTTTATCTGATAAAATCTTTGCAGATTCTATTGCCTGTTCAAAGGATGTCATAATACATTTTCCTTTCTATTTATTTACTGAGGACAAGTTCGTTGAAGGCTCCGATTGCATCGGGGTGCACAGCACGACCGCGCTTAACAAGGTCAGGAATAACAAAACCCAGACCGTAGAGCATACCGTCCTCAAGGGATTTATCACACTCTCCGCGCATAATATCCACATCGGGATAATCACGCTCATCGCTGATAAAATCGGCAATGAAGATGATTTTTTCAAGGAGAGACATAGAAGCTCGTCCTGTTGTATGGTATCTGATAGCATTGAGAATATCCGGATCGGTAATACCCAGAGTATCTCTGCAATATATCATACCCGTAATAGCGTGAAGGAGTTGTGGGGATTTTTTGCAAATATCGTCAAGTATTATACCACCCGACTCAACTATTTGCAACTGGTTTTCTGTTTTTACTTCCTTAGTAATATCGTGAAGTATACCTGCAATCTCTGCTTTCACAGGGTCGCAACCATACTTATGTGCAAGGCGTACTGCCGCTTTTGCAACATTTTTGCTATGAATAAAACGGCGTTCACCAAGACGCTTTTCTGCCAGTTCGTAATAAGATTTAATTACATCCATAGCCATACAACCCGCTTTCTTTTATATATTCACTTACTCCCTCGGGCAGCAAGTGAGCAAAAGGTTTATCAGCAGAAATAAGATTTCGTATCTGAGTTGAGGATACCTGAACAACAGGCTCTCTTATAACAAAAGCCTTAGCATTATACTGTGACTCCAACAAATCTTTCTGAGTAAGGAGTTCATTATAGTCATACTCTCCCCTTGCAATAGTCAGTACAGTTGCAAGGCTCAGTATATCACCTACATTGTACCACATGGGCAATTGCATAAAGCTGTCAGCACCAACAATAAGGAAAAGTTCATCCTGAGGATGAAGAGTGTGAAGTTCTCTGAGAGTATGGGCTGTATAGCTTTTACCCTGTCTGAGGATTTCCATATCGCTGACTATAACGGATGAAACATCAGAAAAAGCAATCCTGCACATATTGAGACGATGCTCAGGAGTAATCATAGGTGTATTATCCTTGAGAGGTGTACAGAATGTTGGAATCACATAGACGGTATCAAGTGCGAACTCTTCAATCATCCGAAGAAGCATAGCTTTATGCCCCCAGTGGACAGGATTGAAGCTACCGCCGAACATTGCTACTGCGCTCATTTTTTGTTTGATTTGGGAAGTTTGATTCTGGCCCCATCGGGATCGGGCTTATAAAGAACGAATTTATAGCCGATAACCTGGACTACATCTGCGCCTACCTGCTCAGCAATAATATCTGCCGCCTCGCGAGAGGTATACTCGCAGGTTTCAAGAACTTTTCCTTTGATAAGTTCTCTGGCTTTCAATGCATCTGAAGCCTGTTTATAGATTGTATCTGTAAGACCGCCCTTGCCTACAATAAGAATTGTCTCGTAGGAATTTGCAAGTCCGCGAAGATATGCACGCTGTTTACTTGTAAGCATCACAGCACATCCTTTCTTTTTAATAATTCATCTCTCAATGCTCTGAGAGATCTGCCGCGGTGACTGACTGAATCCTTTTCGTCACCTGTTATTTCACCAAAACACCTGCCGTCTTCATATATAAACAAAGGGTCGTAACCGAATCCACCCTCACCCATTGGTTTATCTGCAATTGAACCCTCGCAAATACCCTCAACTGCAATTATGTCTTCCTCAGAAAACACAAGGCAGATAGAACTTACGAATCTGGCTGTTCTTGTATCTGATCCGCTCTCCCTGATTTTTTGCAGAAGAAGAAGATTCCGCTCTGTCTGAGGAATATCCTCCCCGCCAAATCTTGCGGAATATATACCGGGATCCCCTGAGAGTGCATCCACACAAAGACCTGAGTCATCTGCAACTGAGGGTAATCCTGATTTTCTGAAGGCAGAGAGGGCTTTAATCTTTGCGTTTTCAGCAAAGGTTGTGCCATCCTCCACAACATCACCAAGGTCTACCCCTGCTTCTTTTGCAGAGATAACATTAATTCCCAGAGGCAGAAGGATGCGCTTGAACTCCTCTACCTTATGAGCATTGTTGGTTGCTATAAGGAAATCAGTCATTTTCCTCACCTCTGTCAAAGAGTGCCTTTGCAAAGGAGTCGGGGTCGAAAGGCTGGAGATCATCGATCTGTTCGCCTACACCGATATACTTAACAGGAATATCAAGACCATCGCGGATAGCAAGAACTACGCCGCCCTTGGCTGTACCGTCAAGTTTTGTTAAAACTATACCTGTAATGCCTGTGGCTTTTCTGAACTCAACCGCCTGATTTACTGCGTTCTGACCTGTAGTTGCGTCAAGAACAAGGAGAATCTCCTTATCAGCATCGGGTAGTTCGCGGTCGATGATTCTGTTAATCTTAGCAAGTTCATCCATAAGATGCTTTTTATTATGGAGTCTGCCAGCTGTATCGCAGATGATTACATCATTGCCCTTTGCCTTGGCAGAAGAAATTGCATCGAATACTACTGCAGCAGGGTCGGAACCCTCGTTCTGCTTGACAATGTCAGCCTTGCTTCTGTCTGCCCAAATCTGAAGCTGGTCAATAGCTGCGGCACGGAATGTATCTGCTGCAGCAAGAGTAACCTTTTTACCTCTTGTTCTCAGGTCGTTGGCGAGTTTACCGATTGTGGTTGTTTTGCCAACACCGTTTACACCGATTACAAGGATAACTGAGGGCTTTGTTGAAATATTGAGTTCCTGATTGCCACGGAGCAGATCTGCTGTAATCTCGCAAAGCAGTTTGTTAATCTCTGCAGGGTCCTGAATACCTTCTTTTTTTACTCTTGTTCTGAGTTCACTACAGATTTTTTCTGCGGTAGGAACACCTACATCACCCATAACAAGAAGTTCTTCTAATTCTTCAAAAAGTTCTTCATCGATTTTTTTGAAGGATTTAAGCATAGAGTCAATTCTACCAGCGACAGCGTCACGGGTTTTCTTGAGTCCTTCTTTAATCTTACTGAATAATCCCATATATATCTTCCTTTGTATGTAAATTGCTAAAATCAGGTAGCGGTCATCTTGAGTTTCTCTGCTACTTCTGTTGCTCTGAGTTCAAGGAGTTTGGAAACACCCTGCTCCTGCATTGTAACACCGTAGAGAACATCGGCTTCTTCCATAGTACCTCTGCGGTGAGTGATTGTAATAAACTGAGTTGAGTCTGTAAGGTTACGGAGATACCTTGCAAATCTGTCTACATTGACCTCATCGAGAGCCGCCTCGATTTCGTCCATTACACAGAACATTGAAGGTCTTACCTTCATAATTGCAAAGTAAAGTGCAATGGCAACAAGTGCTTTTTCGCCACCTGACAGAGCATCAAGATTTGTAACAATCTTTCCGGGAGGATGAACGGAAATATCTATTCCGCTGCCTAGCGTATCCTCGGGGTCAGTAAGCACCAACTTTGCTGTACCACCGCCGAAAAGTTCGGTAAATGTTGCACCGAAGTGCTTATTGATAAGAACAAAACTCTCTATGAAAGATTCTTTCATCTTCTTGGTAAGTTCACCGATAAGATTGAGAATCTCTTTCTTTGATTTTTCTACATCCTCTACCTGAGCGGACATAAACTCGTATCTCTCGGATACTTCTTTATATTCCTCGATAGCACCCACATTGACAGAACCCAGACCTTTAATTTTCTGTTTGAGTTCTGTAAGTCGTCTCTGAGCTGCGTTTATATCTTCAATCTCAGCGGCGTGTGCTTCTGCCTCAAGACGGGTGAGTTCATATTCATCCCACAACTTCTGAATTATGGAGTCATACTTGCTCTGCATATTGAGTTTTCTCTCCTGCAGACGGGCAAGTTCAGAGGATGCGTGTTCACGCTCCGACATCTTGTCCTTTTCAAGTTGACGGAGACGGATTGACTCTTTATCAATCTCGTCACGTCTGAGAGATGTTTTATCAATATCCCCACGGGCTGAGACAATCTTTTCTTCCAGAGCCTTGATTTCTTCTTCAAGTTCTGCAATATGTGCTGTAATCTCAGCATTTGCATTCTCTATTGTTTCAATCTCTCTGAGCAGTTCTGCCTTGTGAGCCTCCTGGTTATCCTCGGCTGTTTTTGCAGCCCGGATATCTGCGTTGAGGTTTTCTATATCTTTTTCAAGCGTTACAATCTCAAGGCGAAGCTGCTGGAGTTTTTCTGAGAGTTCTTCCCTCTTCTCCTTAAGACTCATACGGCTGCCGCTGATTTCAGAAGCGCGGGTTTCAAGAGCTGTAATCTGAGTATTGAAATCAGCAATAATAACCTCAGCTTCTTCCATGGTTTTCTTAAGAGTTGCAATTCTGCCTGTACAAGTAGAAATCTCTGTTTCAATCTCGTTAAAAGCGGTCTGAGTTGCTGTATATTCGTTTTCGCAGGCCTTTGTTTCCGCCTCAATACGGACTAGGTCCTGAGAAGCCTTGGAAAGGTCTGCACGATATCCCAGAAGTTCAGCCTCGATAGATGCTGTTTCTCTCTGAGCATTCACAAGGTCTGATTTTGCCTGTTCAGCCTTCTTCATAAGTTCATCGGCTTCCTGTCGGATTTTTGCAATCTCGGAGGAACGGCTGAGAAGTCCTGAGTTCTTGGCAAAGGAACCACCTGTGAGAGAACCACCTGCATTAACAACCTGTCCGTCAAGGGTAACAACCTTGAACTTATAGCCGAATCTTCTTGCGGCGGTTGTTGCGCTGTTAAGGTCATCGAACACTGCGATTCTGCCAAGGAGTGAAAGGAGAATTTCGTTATACTCTTCCTCACAAGAGCAAAGGTCTGAGGCAATTCCTACAAAGCCGTAGCAGTCATCAAGTCCCTGCTCGGTAAGCTTTCTGCCTTTGATTGTGTTCATAGGCAGGAAAGTTGCACGGCCTGCGTTTTTCTGTTTAAGATAAGCAATAGCTCGTTTTGCATCTTCTTCGGATGCAGTAACGATGTTCTGCATTGCATAGCCAAGAGCAGTTTCGATTGCCACGGTATACTCTGAGGGTACTGCGATAATACGAGAAACAGGACCACGGATACCTTTGAGGGCACCTGCTTTTGAACCCTGTACAACCGCTTTTACGGACTGGCTGAAGCCGTCCATATTCTGCTCAAGGTCCTGAAGAACTTTTGCTTTTCTTGCTTTTTCACCTGCATCAAGAAGGAGTTTGTCGGCTTTCTCACGAAGTTCAGAAAGACGCTCTTCTTTGGAGGCAAGTTTCATCTCCAGTCCCTTGATGGAGTTTGTAAGTTGAGTTATGGTTTTCTGTGCACTTTCAAGCTGTTTTTTGTAATCTTCAAGCATCTGAAGAAGTGTATCAAGTTGTTCCTTACGTCTGATTTTATTATCAGAAAGAACAGCAATACGGCTTTCAAGTTCAGTAACTGATGATGCACTTGTCATAAGAGTTACTCTTGCATCAGCCTGTTTTGCGCTTAAAGCAGAAATCTGAGTTGTAATCTCCTGCAATTCATCAGAACTGCGACTCGCATCAACATTGATGTTGTTAAGAGTATCAGCAACTGTATCATACTCTTTCTGCTTATTCTGAACAGAAACTTTGATATCCTCGATAAGTGCAAGTTTTTCTGCAATTTCTTTTTGTATGTCATCAGCCTGCTCGTCTATCTGCTGGAGATTCTGACGGATTCTGCTGATAGTTTCGTTGTTATGAAGAATGTCGTTGTTAGAGACAGATACGGCGGAACGTTTCTCGGCAATTTCGCCCTCACAATCAGAGATAAGTGTACGCAGTTGCTCAAGAAGAATTGATATCTGTCCGCTCTCTGCATAGAAAGCATCTGTCTTATCGGAAATCTCGGAGAGAACTTCGTCAGCTTCTCGACATTGATTTTCAGCAATTGCGATTTTATCCTCGTATTCTCTGATTACACCTGAGGATTTGTTCAGGGTATCAAGCCACAGGGCAATCTCCAGACCACGTTTTTCCTCGGAATACTCCAGGAATGCCTGTGCTTTTTTTGCCTGAGTTTTAAGAGGGCCGATTCTAGACTCAAGTTCCAGAACAATATCACGCAGACGGACAAGGTTTTCCTCGGTACGGCTGAGTTTTCTTTCTGCCTCGATTTTTCTGTATCTGTATCGGGAGATACCTGCAGCTTCCTCAAAGATTTCTCTTCTGTCGTCACTCTTTGAAGAAACTATGCTGTCAATCTTACCCTGTCCGATCATAGAATAACCGTCTCTGCCAAGACCTGTGTCCATGAAAAGTTCGTTTATATCCTTAAGACGAACCTGGGTTTTATTGATAAGATATTCACTTTCACCACTACGATAGAATCTGCGGGTTACGGCTACTACATCGCCATCATAACGGAGTGCTCTGTCACAGTTGTCGATAGTAAGAGTTACCTCAGCAAAGCCCTGCTGTTTTCTCCCTGTTGTACCATTGAAAACCACATCTTCCATACGGGAACAACGGAGACTCTTGGGTGCTTGTTCACCCAATACCCAGCGGATAGCATCACTGATATTACTCTTGCCTGAGCCGTTAGGACCAACAACAGCGGTGATACCTGTATTGAATTCTAGTTTTGTTTTATCAGGGAATGTTTTGAAGCCCTGAATTTCTAGGGATTTAAGGAGCATATTTTCAGCCTTCCTCTATAATAATCTGACGGTCTTTAAGGTTTCTGTCCTCAATAATATGGGCATTGTAACCCATATTCTGTAAAACTGTCAGGTTGGTTTTCTTCTGTCCTGTTGCCTTTGATACAGCACCGCAGGCAACTTTGATTGTAATATTACCGAAGG
>SVPX01000072.1 GCA_015065665.1 Oscillospiraceae bacterium
AAGCAATCTGAAAGTTAAAGCTGACGAAATCTCATTGGCTATCAAGTCTGTTACCGATAAATTCACAAGAGTTAATGAGGAATTTACAGCAATCAGAGCAAGAGTGACACAGCTGGAGTCACAGCTTGAGAATGCATCGTTTATTGATGCTCAGGCTCTTACTGACCGCAAAAATCAGATTGTGGCAGAGAAAACCTCTGTAAGTGCAAAAAGCAGAGATATCGCCGCAAGAGTTTCAGCAAATACTTTGGCACTTGCAAATATCAGAAGACAATCTGCCGAACTTATCAAGCACGAGGAACACTACAGATGGATGAAGGCTCTGTCTGATACTGCAAACGGCAGAATATCTCAGAGAGAAAAACTGATGCTGGAAACCTATATTCAGAAGACTTACTTTGACAATATCATCCGCAAGGCAAATCTGCGACTCCTTATGATGACAGGGGGACAATACGAGCTTGTGCGCCGTGAGACAGGGTATAATCAGGGTGCACAGAGCGGTCTTGACCTGGATGTAAAAGACCATTACAACGGTACACTGAGAAGTGTCAAGACACTCTCAGGCGGTGAGTCCTTCAAGGCTTCACTGTCATTGGCACTTGGTCTGTCTGACGAGATTCAGTCCTCAGCAGGCGGTGTGCGACTTGATACAATGTTTGTTGACGAGGGCTTCGGCTCTCTTGACGAAGACTCTCTGAATCAGGCTATGAATGCTTTGATGGGACTGACAGAGGGCAACAGACTTGTGGGCATTATCTCTCACGTTGCAGAGCTTAAACAGAGGATAGACAAACAGATTATCGTCACAAAAGATAAGTCAGGGGGAAGCAGTGTAAAACTGCAGACCTGAGTTAAATAACATACATAGCAGAGGGCGCAATTTGATGTTGAAACTCCCTTTGCTATGTGTTACTATTAAGATAGACTAGAGACTTAATTGTAAATTTGCATAGTTAAATGGTTCATCCACTGAGATGTGGTGTTTGAAGTTATTCTGAGCATATTAAAATGTTTATCGAACATATACCGATTAAATAATTAGGGTGAGATAATGGAATTTTTCAATATAGTTTTTGATGGGGATTTTGACGATGTGGATATTATTGCCGTTCCTAATGAGATTGCGTTAAAAATGGAGCAACTAGGACAAGAGTTTCTATATTGGTTACCCTCTGCGAAAGAGGAAGATTATTGGACAATTATTAATGGTAAAACGTGTTTGGTTGCAGAAACAACTGGTTTCATTAATTGGCTGAATGTTTTCTACTGCAAAGGCGTTGAAAAAGCTTATGTAGAGGAAACACACAAAAAATACAATCCACTATATCGAATTATTGACTTTTAATTATTGTTAAGATAAACACAGTGGACGGTTCTCTGTCTTGACAGTAAATAAAAGTCATCCCATTGATAGGGAGACTAACTCCTCTCTTTCGGTGATAGTGAGTGGAAATACCTTTTGACATCATTCGATATTCAATTATGTAAATGTTTATGAAATTGCATGAACAGCTTATATTAATCTTGTGAAGTGGTAAATATGAAGATAAAAATGAAAAGAAGTTTATTACTATTATCTGTTTTTTGTTTGGTCTTATTTGCAATTCCTTTAGATGTAAACGCATTGACTACTGGATTCTCTAGCAATGATTTATACTACTTTTGTGTCTGTTGTATTTAATAGAAATGTTGAACAGGTTGTAACAGAAAGTACAGTTTATAGATACATATATGTGATAATTGCAAATCTAACATATTTTTTCATTCTATATCTTATTGTTCGGATTTATAAGAATAAGATAAATCTAAAAAAGTCAACAGATATAGTTACATGTTTTGTTATTCCTGTGCTTACAATGACAATTACATTTTTAGCAACGGCGGTGCTATCTGACTACAAAACATCAGAACTTAATAGGATTTATTTGGGGTGTATTGTAATAATTGCAATTGTTATAGCTTTTGCGATGTTTTCATTAATGCACCATATCGGTAAATCGGCAGAGATCAGTGCAATTAATTCTATGATGGTAAAGGAACAGGAACTATATAAAACAGAGATAGTAAATCAAAGCAATTATATTGAGGATATATCGCGTGTAAAGCATGAGATGAAGAATAAACTGTTTTGCATAAGGGAACTCCTACGATCAGGGCGCGTAATGGAAGCTCAGAAAATGTGTGAAGATGCAGAGAGTGAATTAGGTGAGATTCCTGTTATATTCAGTACGGACAATATTTATTTAAATGCGCTACTTAATATGGCATACAAACGAGCAGTTGATAATCAGATAGAATTTAGTCATACAATAAAGAGTAATCTTACAGATATAGAGGAGTCGGATCTGATATCTTTGCTGGGAAACCTTATAGACAATGCAATCGAAGCCTTGCAGAAATTAAAGTCTGATAAATATTTACACATTACAATTTTTGAAAAAGACAATTATTATATGTTTTCTGTAAAGAATAGTATATCCGCTTCGGTGTTTTATAGAAATCCCAAACTTGAAACTACAAAAACTGATAAAAGATTTCATGGACATGGACTTAAAATTGTCAAGCAAATCGTAAAAAAGTACAATGGAAATATTTCTTTTTCGGAGAATGATAGTATTTTCGATGTTAGTTTTATGCTTGAAAGAGGGAAAAGATAAATTAATTTACCAACCGCGGCCAAAAAACTACAAAGTACGCCAATTTGAACAAAAAATATTTAAATCTGCTATATTAAAGACAAAGATAAACAAGGGTATGATGATATGCTTAATTCTTTGTCTGAGCGTATAGCAGATTTTTTATTGCGTCAAAAATGCTTTGAAGATGAAATGCTTCCTGTTTATGTGTATGGAGTAAAAGTTTTTCTCTCGTCGCTTATAGGGGTAGTTCTTGTTTTGGTGACAAGTTGTATTTTAGGTGTGTTTGAGAGTGGAGTGCTGTTTTTACTAACTTTTATAATACTTCGCCAGTTTACAGGTGGACTGCACTGTGATTCCTATGTTGCGTGTAATGTTACTACTGTAATTACATTCATTGTTACCGTTCTTTTCAAAGATATAATTATTCACACTACATCTTGTAATGTGATTTTAGGTATGATGATAATAATATCTTTTATAATTACGGCAATATTCTCTCCTGTGAGTCATCCCAATAAAGAGATAGAGCAAAAAGATAGGTTGAAGTTTCGATATGTTTCTTTGGGGATTTTAATCTTACATATTGCAATTGTGTTGCTGTGCAACAGATGGTTCAGCTTAGAAATAATAATTGTTACGGACTTTATTTCAAGTATCTATATAGTTTTCGGACTAATAAAAAATAAAACAAGAAAGGAGAAATGATTATGAAACTTAAAAAGACAACTGCTGATGTTATTGCTAAAATTGTAAAAACTGCAGCAAAGAGCGCATGTGGTAGTGCATCCTGGTGGGGAATCCATCAGCCTAAAGAGCCTAATAATCTTAAGAAGCTTTTACGCAAATAAGATTGTTAAAAATCCTGCCTTGGTATATTTCTCTATGATTTTCTCACCAGGGCAGGACCACCCCCAAAAAGCATAATTTCTATTTATGGACGACAACAGTTGTCCAAAGAGAAGCGGGATAACTGTGCTGAGCATAGTTATGTCTCGCTTTTTGTTTTGTATGTCGAAAGGAGAATTGTAATGAGTAAATTCAGAAAAATTACGATATCTGTTTTGTCAATTGTTTTAGTTGTATTGATATCGTTTACTCTGCCTGTACAGGTAGCTGCTACAGCAACCCCTGATGAGGTTGAAGGTTTAGCTGATTCAGAATCAATACAGCAAGAAGATGCAACATCCGAAGGAAATATTATTGGCGAAGATACATCAAAACGTGATGAATATACAAAGCACTTCATTACTGATGCAGGCACAACCATCGCCGCTCAGTATGCTGTGCCTGTGCATTATAAAGATGCAAACGGAGAATATGTTGATTTTGACAATTCACTGGTTTCATCACAGGTGACAATTTCAGAAGCAACAGAGGATGAAGTAACTGCAGATGAAGTTTCTGCATATAGCCTCAGAACTGTTGAAGAAACAGAGGAGACTTTTACCAACAAAAAGAGTAATTCAAAGGTTTCTCATTTTAAGAAGTCAGGCAAGGCGAAACTTATAGAAATAACCAGAGACGGACACACTATCTCCTGGGGATATTCGGGAGCGAATATTGTAGATGCAAAACAGCAAAAGAAAGATAAAGCAGAGGAGCTTACAGGCAATGATGCTTTTATGTCCCTTCCCAATCTTAGCAGTAAAGTTTTGTATGAAAATATCTACAACAATGTTGATTTAGAAGTTATTAACTCAACCGTTGGAGTTAAGGAGAATCTTATTCTGAAAGATTCTAACACAAAGAATGTATTTAATATTGAATATAATATCGGAGAACTTACAGCTGAAAGTACAGATAATCAGACAATTGTGCTTAAGGACGCTGAGGGAACTGTTTTGTATACTATCTCTGCTCCCTATATGGCTGATGCAAAGGGAGAAAAGAGCGAGGCTTTAGAACTTAAGATTCTCAAGAATAACAAGGGTAAACTGTCTGTAAAACTTACTGCTGATAAAGAATGGCTTAAGGATAAGTCCAGAGTATATCCCGTTACAGTTGACCCTGCGTTTACTTATGGTCAGAGTTGGGGACAGATTAAAAGCACATATGTAAATAGCGGCGCTGCAAACACCAGCTATACAGAAGGGTCCTTCTATGTTGGTCGTCCCGGTGATAATGGAATTCGGCGTTCACTTATTAAGATTCCTAATCTCCCAAAATTGAATATAGGTGATATGGTTGTAAACGCTCGAATTATACTGTGGCAGGTATATAATACTCCCACAATAGATATGTATGTTGGCGCTTATGAATCTAAATCAGATTGGACAGATCTCAGTAGTGTTACTTGGAATAATCAGCTGGGGTTTATTGATAACTTAATAGATTATGAAAAGTGTGAGGCCTATTCATATGGATGGAGAGATTTAGATATCACAGAGCTTGTTAAGAAATGGTACAACGGTGCTGATAACAACGGATTTTATTTAACAATGTTGGATGAGAGCAATGTTTATCAGGGACTGTGGTTTTCCTCATCTTTGTATCCTACTGATTCTACTGTTAGACCTGAATTGGAAATCGCTTACCGTAATAACAAAGGCTTAGAGGAGCGATGGACATATACCCCTATTAGTGCAGGTTCAGCAGGAACAGCATATATTAACGATTATTCAGGTAATCTTGTTTTTCAGTTTGGTGTAGCAGGTACAAGCGGATTAAAATTACCTACAGCTTTAGGCTTAACATATAACTCCTATATGGCAGACTCTGCATATAGGTTTTCGGGTAATCATACTGGCTATGGCTGGAAAACGAATCTTCAGCAAACAGTTGTTGCAACAGGTGAATTAGATTTAAGCGGTTCTGTGGATATTGATTATCCCTATGTGTACACAGATGAAGATGGAACTGACCACTATTTCTATGAGAAAACCGATTCTGAAACGAACGTAACTGAATATATTGATGAAGATGGATTAGGGCTTGAGTTAGAGATAGGTACAGACGAATATATCATTACTGATAAGAATAAAACAAAGAGGTGTTTCACTAAATCAACAAATAAACTTGCAAGGGTTGAGGATTCAACAGGTCAAGAGGTAACATTAAGTTATCATACAGATTTATATTGTATTGATAAAATTACAGATGCAAATGGTAAAATCATTCAGATAGGATATGATGGCGGTCGTATAAATGCGGTTACTGATCCTGCAGGAAGAGTAACTTGTTTTGGCTATAATTCGAGTTGGGACTATTTGACCTCGGTTACTTATCCTGATGGAACAATGGTGCAGTTTGGTTACGATTCCGAGGGTCTTATGACTTCCGTCACAGATATAGATGGCAAAAAACTTTTGTTTGAGTATGCACAGGGTGATTCGCGCGGTGTCAAAAGTGTACAGGAGGTAGCCGCTGACGGAACTTATGGTCAGAAGATAACCTTTGACCGCACAAAGTACAATACCACAAAAATGCAGACCGCAGGAGTTGACTGCGTTTTTGGCAACTCAGACGATATCATAACTATATATCAGTTTGATAATTGGGGCAGGACTGTATCCGTTCAGAGCAAAAATTGTCAGGGTGAAGACTTAGGTGCTTCTGCCTATACCTACACAAGCGGTGAAGTAAACTCCACAGGCTCAAACATCAAGCAGCTTAACAAGACAAGCAGTAACTATTCCCTTGGCGCAAATCGAGAGAATATCCTTAAAGACCACAGTTTTGAGAGCCTTACTAACTGGACATCGGCATCTTGGGGTACAGGCACAGTTGATTTTACAGCAACTATGAACAATGTGTCCGAGAAGGTGCTTTACGGAGAGAAATCATTGAAACTCTCTGTAAACTCTGTTTCAGGAGATGCCAGAGGCAGAGTTCGTCAGGATGTTCCTATCGATTACCTTACACCGGGTGCAACCTATACCCTATCCGCTTATGTAAGGGTAGAGAATTTACAGCCCATAGAAGGTGCCGAGAACTACGGTGCAGTTGTCTGCGTAACTCCCTGGGATAACGATGATTCCACCTCTGACATTTATTCGGATTACATAAGCCGAAATACAGACACAAGTATCAACAAAGGCTTCCGTAGAATAAGCGTAACATTCCAGATGCCTCAGAACTCTACAATAACAGGTCTGAGGGTTCAACTTGCTTTGCGCGGTGCCACAGGTACAGCTTACTTTGATGCAGTACAGCTGGAAAAGTCAGATGCACCAAGTACCTATAATATGCTTGAAAACGCAAGTTTTGAGCGATTCAGCACTACAACAAGTTTTGATAATTGGTCAAGACTCCAGATGACAAGTGCTGATTGCAAATCCGATGCAAGTGTAGATGGTAACCGTTCTTTCCGTATCACAGGAGATGTAGATAACTGGAAAAACCTGTATCAGATTGTATATCTTGGTTCTGATGCTAAAGAGGAAGATACCTACACCCTCAGCGGTTGGGCAACTGCCAACTCTGTGCCAATCGGCAGCAATGAAGCCAGTTTCAGACTCCTTGCCAGAGTTTATTATACTGATAACACATACAAAGATGTGGGGAATGTTCCCTTTAATGATGCTTTGGAGAATGTAAACTGGCAGTATGCCTCAGGCGGCTTTACTCTCGGCGATGGTAAAGACTCAACAAACAAAACTCCCTATTATCTCAAGATATATCTTGCATATAGTTATCAGGGTAACAAGGCATATTTTGACAATCTCCAGTTGACAAGGGAGCCTGTACCCAGTTATACTTATGATAAAGAAGGTAACTTGATTTCTGTAGTAGCAAATAAAGAGCAGAAGTATAACTATACCTATGAGGATAACCTGCTCACAAAGGTGATTGACCCCAGAAATACAGACTATGAATATACTTACGAGTATTATGAAAAAGATAATGTTAAAACAAACCTTCTGAAGTCTGCTACAACCCAGTTAGGAGCAAAGTATTCATTAGTATACGATGATTACGGCAATGCAACCTCTATGGAGGGTGAAGCACCCCCTGTTGATGAGACTTCCGGAGAAAAACTGTATCTTAAATCTGAAACTGAATTCAATTATTCCGATGCAGATGCTTCTGTTTACTCCATAGAATCCTCTGACCAAGACGGCAACAAGGTTACATCCGTATACGATGCAAATAAGGGAACCCTCACAAGCACAACTGCCACAGGTAATCCCGATATTACAACTGACGATATTACAACGACATATACATACTATGAGAATAACGACCTGCCTCATACAATTACCAATGGTAATCAGTCTGTAAGCTATACCTATGATAATTTCCACAATCTCACAGGTATAGAGCATGAGGGCACAACCTACAGTTTAGGGTATGACAAGTTTGGTAATCGTATTGAAACAAAAGTAGGCAACCGCACACTTGCAACCAATACTTATGCACCTAATAATGGCTATCTGCAGAGTATGACCTATGGCAACCATACCGAGGATAATCCGAGCCGTATTCAGTACACCTACGACCGCTTCGGAAACAAAGCAGAAATTAAGTACGGCAACACAGTTGTAGCAAAGAACATTGCAGACAGTAGCGGTGCTATCATCCGTGCTCAGGACTTGCTTACAAACCATGAGCATCGTATTTCCTACGACAGCACAGGCAGACTTATCTCCAAGGAAGTCCTTGATTTGTCCGTTACAGGCAATCGTGATAAATGGCTTCATTCTCTGGAATATAACTACGACCTGAATAATAACGTCAGCCATTTTGCCTATGCGGATAGGAATGTAAGTTTTATTACTGCCTACACATATGGCAAGGATAATCTTCTTACTAAAACTACTCTCAAGGACGGAACTAAGGTGGATTCTGACCCCGATGATGAGGTTGACGACAGAGATATTGTAAGCCTCAGTTATTCATACGATAATCTGGGCAGACTTACAGGCAAGAATCTGAACACTACAAATGCAATAAATACAACCTATACTTACCACGATTCAGACAGAGGTACAGTTACCGAAGATGG
>SVPX01000073.1 GCA_015065665.1 Oscillospiraceae bacterium
CAGTTATCCTTATCAATGTCCTTGCCTTTGTGGTTGCTTATGCACTTACACAGGGCATTAAGGGTACAAACCTTTTCCGTACAGTATTCTTTATGCCTAACCTTATCGGCGGTATCGTACTGGGTTACATCTGGAGTATGATTTTTGACGGTATCCTTGGTGCTTACGGTACATCCATCCTGATGGATACCCGTTGGGGTTTCTGGGGACTTATCATTCTCATGTGTTGGCAGCAGGTAGGTTATATGATGATAATCTATGTTGCAGGTCTGCAGGCTGTACCCGAGGATATGATGGAGGCTGCAAAGATTGACGGTGCAACTGCATGGCAGACTCTCACAAGAATCACAATCCCCAATGTTATGCCCTCAATCACAATCTGTACTTTCCTGTCACTGACAAACGGCTTCAAGCTCTTTGACCAGAACTTAGCCCTCACAGGCGGTCTGCCTTATATCATCAACCCCGATGGTTCAAGCGTTCACACTACAGAAATGCTTGCACTCAATATTTACAACACCTTCTACGGACAGGGTTCAAACTCCAGAGGTACAGCACAGGCTAAGGCTGTTCTGTTCTTCATCCTGGTTGCTTGTATCGGTCTGATTCAGCTCAAGTCTACCCGTGATAAGGAGGTGCAGCAGTAATGGCTAAAATCAAGGACAATAAAGTAAAAGTTCCCAAGGGCAAACCCAAGAAGTTGTGGCTGACAATTCTCTTCTCAGCTATATCTCTCTTCTATGTTATGCCTGTAATTATGGTTGTTATCAACTCCTTCAAGAAGAACACCTTTGTTAAGACAGACACCTTTGCCCTGCCCACAGGTGAGAGCTTCGTTGGATTTGATAACTTTATCAAGGGTATGACTTTCGGCGGCTATCCTTTCTGGAAGTCAGTATTCTTCAGTTTACTCATCACTCTGCTGTCAACTTTCCTTATTATCTTCTTCACATCTATGGCAGCATGGTTTATCTCCCGAGTTAACTCTGTATTCTGCAAAATCGTTTATTATGTTTGTGTTTTCTCAATGGTAATTCCTTTCCAGATGGTTATGTTTACCTTGTCAAAAACAGCAGATACCCTGAAACTGAATACCCCCTGGACAATTCCGATTATCTATCTGGGATTTGGTGCAGGACTTGCAGTATTTATGTTCACAGGTTTTGTCAAGAGCATTCCTCTTGAGATTGAAGAAGCCGCTGCTATTGACGGCTGCGGTCCTTTCAGAACATATTTCAAGGTTGTACTTCCTATGCTCAAGCCCACAATCATCTCTGTTTCTATTCTTGAGATTATGTGGGTATGGAACGACTACCTCCTGCCTTACCTTGTACTGGACAGAACAAAGTATATGACTATCCCCATCCACATCCAGTATCTCAAGGGCAGCTATGGTACTGTTGACCTTGGTGCAACAATGGCACTCATCCTCCTCAGTATCATTCCTGTTATTGTGTTCTACCTCACTTGCCAGAAGCACATCATCAAGGGTGTTGCTGCAGGTGCAGTCAAGGGTTAATAATTTACGCAATAAACACCTGTGGCAAAGATGTCACAGGTGTTTTTTTGTAATTGATATGTTGAGAAATTTATCAACAGGTGATATAATAAATATATGTAACATCAATTGGGATAATCATGTTATATCCAAACACAATGTTGGAGGCTTTTATGAGTAAACTAGTCAGCGTTATTATAGGTATCTATAATGTGGAAAAGACTCTCAGGGAGGCGCTGGATTGTATCCTGGCGCAGACTTATACAAACTGGGAAGTTGTGATGTGCGATGACGGCTCCAAGGATAAGACCGTAGAAATTGCAACGGAGTATGTAGAGAAGTACCCCGGCAAGTTTGTTCTAATCAGAAACGAGACAAACCAGGGACTTAATATTACCCTCAATAATTGCCTCAAGGTTGCAAAAGGTGACTATATCGCCCGTATGGATGGTGACGATACCTGCTCACCCACCCGTTTTGCACAGCAGGTTGAAATACTGGATAATAACCCTGATATCTCCATTGTCAGCACAGATATGCTGTTTTTTGACCATAGCGGAGTGTGGGGACAGACAAGTGCAAAGGCTAAGCCTGAGAAGTTGGATTTTTTTCATACCAATGCTTTTTGTCATGCCGCCGCTATGGTGAGACGACAGGCATATATAGATGTAGAGGGCTACACAGTTGATAAGAGACTTCTCCGTGTAGAGGATTATCACCTGTGGGCAAAGATGTACTCAAAGGGCTACAGAGGTGTGAATATTCAGGAGCCTTTGTATCAGATGCGTGACGACCACAATGCAATTAAACGCCGTAAGTTTAAGTACAGACTTAATGCAGCTTACGCTCATCATGAGGCAAGGAAACTTCTTAAACTGCCTTTTTGGTACGATATATTCGGAATGAAATCTGTGCTTAAGGGTCTTGTGCCAACATTTATTTACAGATATATTCACCGCAAAAAGCATCAGCCGAAAGACAGTAAGTAAGAGGTGATTGTATGACCGAGGTAGTTGCAGCTCTTGTGTGGAATGAGGATAAGTTTATGATTTGTCAGCGCCCTTCCCATAAAAAAAGAGGACTCCTGTGGGAGTTTGTGGGAGGTAAGGTTGAAGCAGGCGAGAGCAAGGAGTCAGCCCTTATCAGAGAGTGCAGAGAAGAACTGGATATAGAGGTAGAAGTGGAGAATGTATTTATGGATGTTGTCCACGACTATCCCGATTTGCTTGTGCATCTTACTCTTTTCAATGCCACAATTAAAGAGGGTACACCCAGACTCCTTGAGCATAATGATATAAAATGGATTACACCCGAAGAAATCGGTAACTTTGAATTCTGCCCTGCAGACGAAGAAATCCTCAAGCGGATTGTAAGGGAGTACGGGAAATCATAGTGATAAAAAAATAAAGAGAAGATTCGCCTGGGTGACGAGTCTTCTCTCTTTTTTATTTTTCGAAGGACACAGGGGTTGTTTCTCCTGTGTTAAAGGCATTGGGACCGGGGTCGGACATAGAAAAATACATTCTTGCCGCCTTGGTTGTGCCGAAATCTCTGTTGGAACCTGAGTTCTGCACTTTGTTAAAGGCATCGCGAAACATCTGATTGTGAGCTTCCTCACGATTCAGCAGAAAGTCAATAGTCTCTCGGACTTTGCTGTCCTCAATCTGACGATACAGATATTCATATACCACCTTGGCACGTTGCTCTGAGGCAATGTTGCTGAGCAGGTCTGCGCATAAATCACCTGTAACCGTTACATAGTCAGCAGTCCAGGAGTAGCCTGATGCGTTGATAAGTCCCGGATTAAGACCAAGAATCACATGGGACTGGATTTCTCCCGAGGGGACTTTCTGTGCGTCAACTTCGTGACCGTTGAGCAGGTTGATGGTCTGCGCCACCATCTCCATGTGTCCCAATTCCTCGGCGGCAATGTCAAGGAACAAGTCCTTGATTTCGGGGTCTTTTATTCTGAAACTCTGGGACATATACTGCATAGCCGCCTTAAGTTCACCGTTGCCGCCACCAAGCTGTTCCTGCAGAAGTGCCGCATATTGGGGATTAGGTCTTTCCACCGCCACAGGATGAAAAAGCATTTTTTCGTGTCTGAACATTCTGTAACCTCCATACATTTTCTCATCTGTATTATCTCCCGATTATGAGAGTTTATGCAGAGGAGTTGACGTATAAAAAGCACTGAGTTGTGTATGAACAATTCAGTGCTTTATATAAGTATGATAGTAGGCAGAAGAACATTCCGTATAATACTTATGTTGTGTTGTTCTGCTTTTTAAGGTGCAGGCCATTTTTTGATTTCGTTTTCCACCAGCAGATTGATATTTATTGCGTGGGTGCTGTGATCAGATTCCGCAGGTTTACTTTCGCTTTGTTCGATTCTTTTCAGTCTTGAAATCATATCGTTCAGCAGCGCATAGTTGATGCCTTGTTGATCATAGAAGGTAACGCCCTTTGAACTATAATGAGAAACTACAAGAGATTTGTTGTTGTTTCCGGCTGATACACTGCTGAAAGAAGAGGTGTGCTTGACCTTCTTTTTTGAAAGGACATACAGACCGCTTGTTGTAAACACAAGATCCCGTATAATGCCTCTCAGATCTTTTACGATAGCGAAAATTTCTCCGCTAACTCCGTAGAGTTTATCGCTGTTTTCAACTTTATAACGGTCTATTTTAGCGTTCGGACCAACAAGGAATTCAGCTCTCTTGCTTTCAATAATAATGCCGTCTTTGTACTGTTGCTCACTTGCAATTTTCAGATATTTGTCAAACAGCACTTTACCTTCCTTATATGTCTCAAAGTCTGATCCCAGCAATACACTCTCAATGCTGTTGCGTTTAATGGCGGTCTGAGTTCTCTCTTTCTGATATCTGAATATAAGGTTCTGTTTTTCGCAGAACGAATGATACTGAGATTCCAACTCGGAAAGAGTCTGCATATTATTGGCGTTGTTGACACAGGAGATAACATATTTTACAGTGCTTTTAATGAAATTCTTCAGCATAGAGTCAAGAGTCAGACCCCTTCTGCTTTCCTTGTATTCAAGGAGTTTGCGCAGGGAAGTGCCGTCGCATTTGTTGTTTATGAATCTTTCTATACTGTTTGACATTTCGATATGGGCATCAGATACAAGTACACAGAGGTCGTTGGCTGTTTCATACAAGAAGTTGATTACATCCTCTGTTATGTTGTAGTTCTGTGACAGAAGTTCAGAAAACTCAAATCTGCGTCTGTCAAAGTAATTCTCAAGGGTTACTGTTAATCGTTTTGCCAGGAAAATCTTCTGATTATACAGAAAAACAATGTCGGCATTTTCTTTCTGAGAGATGTTTTCGATGAAAGGATACATGCCCTCCTCGTAATCTCTCTTTATCAGTTCATACTCGACTTTTGCTGTTTGGGAGCCGTTCAGATGTTCTTCTACATACAAAACACTGAGCAACTGAACATTGGAATATGTATTGTACTGTTCGTTGACAAGGGCTTTCATAATACGGATAGCCTTATGGCGTTGACCCAGAGCAATATAGTTCAGGGCACACTGCTGCAGAACGTCCGGTGCATTTCCTGAGGATTCAACAGTTGCATCAATTCTCTGAATCAGATTATTGCGGTCGATTTCTCCCTCTGTCAGATGATTGCCTGCTTCCAACTGGTTGATTACTGCCAGATACTCAAAGGTGCACTGAGCTACAACAGGGTCTTCTCTAAGGAGTCTGTCTTCTCTTTTTGAGTGTTCAAAGAATTCATCAAAACAATGTTGTGCCTTGCGTAAATACTCGCATCTGATGGATTCGTCAGACTCTTTATATGCAAAATACAGTGCCGCAGAACCCATATGATACCAGAAAGGGGGATATGCGTTGAACTTGTCCTGAATATACTCAAGTCGGTTGAAACGTCTTAAATCGTCGGTGTCATCAAGGATGTTGAGGAATTGGTTTATCTGTCGCTCTGTCAATCTGTACTTGTCATCAAATTTATATTTGTCGGCAAGTCTCCAGGCTGTTTCAAACAGTTGACGTTGTAAGCCGTGAAGCTGCTCCATAGCAGAACGTTCAAGTTCCCAGTTTTTGCGTTCCTGTTCGTTGTTGATACGGGCTTTTTCTTTGCGGTAGTTCATATAACTTGTACCAACTGCAACAGCAGCAGAAACAGCAAGTCCTACCCATCCGCTCTTGCCACCTGCAAGAATTACAGAGGGATTGGGAACAGCACTCCACACAGCATCCTTCAGTTTCTGTTGATATTCTTTTTCAAGGAGTTCTTTTTCTTTTGATTGAATTTTAAAATAGTTAATGACATCCAGAATTTGCTTGAGTATATCCAGCAGAGCTTCATCCTTTGGCATCATCTCAAGATTCAGATTGTTAAGGATGTTATCATATTCCTGCTCCATAAATCTCAGGTCGTTAGTTTCAATAATCTGAGAAACGGAGACTGTGCAAAGATTAAGAGCATATACCGCTCTCCAGGGATCAATGCTTTCTTCTTTTTCCGGATTAGAGGCAGGAAGCATTTGTGATATTACCGTTGCAAGGTTTTTGTTGTTTTCCTGAACACCCAGAAGGCATTCCTGCATAGAGGCCATTATTGCCTTTTTTTCTCTGCCAAAGAACATTTCGGTCAACCTTTCTTTATAGATAATGTCATTTTTATAGGTGTGTGGTCCGAGAAATTTTCAAGATGTTTCTTCGGGTCGCTATTGAAATACTTTCTTACAGTATCGATTTTTTCAATTGCACTGCGGGTGCCGCTAAATCTGTTTTCATCGTATGAGAAGTGGTCGTAGTTATTTGCAAAAAGAACCTCTTCCTCGTTTTCATTGGGTTTTTTCAGAGTTGTAAGTTCTGCCTGTTTTGTAACGATTAGTTTTGTTCTTCCGTCATCTGAGTTGCATATAATTTCTATGGCTTCCAGTTCGTTCATACAGGGATAACCTGCCCCCGATTCTTTCAGATTCAGGTTGTAGTCTCCCAGCAGTATTGTATATGCTGTGGCTGGTACGCTTTCGCCTTCAGATTTTCCGTATATTTTATCAGAAATCCGATAATAAATACTCCTGGTCAATGCCTTGAATTCAAATTTTCTCAGTTCTATTTCCCCGGTAGTAGGTGTCAGTTCTTTTCCATCTTTTCCCTTTGAGTAACGGATATGGGTGTTAATCAGTCTTACCTCAAAGTTAGGCAGACCTTTAAAACGTGTCTGAAATCTGCCATAAAAAGGAGGCCTTGCAAAAGATATCCTGCCAAGTTCGGGGTCTCTTGGGTACTGATTGTATATATGAGGTTGAAAAATCCTTGTCTGGCCGTTGGCTGCTTTTGTAACAGGCAGAGTAATTCGATCGGAATTCCAGATGAAGGCATAGTCATTGCTGCCTCTTGCATCGGTATCTGCACAGCCTTGCCACTTTCCGCTTCCTTTCCGAATACCGGTATTCAGGTGAAACAGAATATCCTTGACAACTCCGGGGCTTTTTATTTCCTGCAGGGCAATAATATCGAACTTTTCATTATTGATTACTTGTGCAATAATTTTGCCTTTTCCCTTTTTTTCAGAAGCTATGCCAAAATTAAGACAATTGAGAGAGCCGATTTTAATGTTCATAATTTTTCTCCATTGCAGGTGTGTTTGGTATAATTTTATTTTAGCATAGTAAAAAATAATATGCAATTATTTATTGGAATTTGTCATAAAAACAAAGAGTTTTTCAAGCAAAAGAAAAAACTCAGCCTCGGGGGAGAAGCTGAGTTTTTATATGTATCAGTTTGTGTGTTTCAGTTTTTGAGTTAATTTATTTATGCGTCTTGCTCCTGCTGACGGAAGGTGATGGTGCCGCTTTCTGCGTCCATAGCGTCAATGATTGCAAGGGACTCTACATGGTAGCCCATATTGCGGATGGCTCTGCCGCCGTACTGAAAGCCTTTTTCAATAACAATACCGCAGCCCTCAACAATTGCGCCTGCGGATTCTGTGATAGAGATAAGTCCCTGCAATGCGCAGCCGTTTGCAAGGAAGTCATCAATAATCAGCACATGCTCACCCTCGTGAAGGAACTTCTTTGAAACAATAACTGTGTTCTTGTTCTTGTGAGTAAAGGACTCAACCTCGGCTACATACATCTCGCCGTCAATGTTGATGGACTTGGACTTCTTTGCAAATACCATGGGAACGCCGAATTCCTTTGCAACAAAAGCAGCAATGGCAATGCCCGATGCTTCGATGGTGAGAACCTTTGTGACGGTTTTATTACCGAAACGGCGCTTGAACTCCCGTCCGATTTCTTCCATAAGAGCAATGTCCATCTGATGGTTGAGAAAACTGTCTACCTTAAGCACATTACCGTGCTTTACAATTCCGTCTTTAACGATTCTTTCTTCTAAGAAATTCATAACCTTTTTATCTCCTTTGTATATAAAGTTACTTTGCAATATCTCTTGCTACATGTACACCACTTGCAGATGCGTGAGAAAGTGAGTGGGTGATGCCTGAGCCGTCACCGATGATGTAAAGACCGGGATAACAGCTTTCAAGTTGCCCGTTAACCTCAACCTCCATGTTGTAGAATTTTACCT
>SVPX01000074.1 GCA_015065665.1 Oscillospiraceae bacterium
TTGATGATATGAAAGAAGCTGTCAGACTTACAGCAGGCAGAGCAGAAACCGAGTGTAGCGGTAATGTAACAAAAGAAAATATAGCAAAACTGGTTGATATTGGTGTAGACTATATATCCAGCGGTGCACTTACACATTCTTCACCGATTCTGGATCTTTCTCTTAAAAATCTTCACGCTGTATAAAGGAGTGAATATATGAAGGCTCATGACAGAAGAAAAGCAATCGTCAATTTGCTTCTATCATCTACAGAGGCTGTATCAGGTGGTAAACTGTCAGAAGTGTTTGGTGTATCCAGACAAATAATAGTACAGGACATTACTGTGCTGAAAGGCTCCGGATACGATATTATTTCCACACACTATGGGTACATTATTCAGAAATCACCCTTAAAAGAACGTGTTTTCAAGGTGTATCATACAACCGAACAAACCGAAGATGAGTTGAGTCTTATTGTTGGTCTTGGGGGTACAGTTGTTGATGTGTTTGTCTGGCATAAGGTTTACGGTAAAATGGTAGCCCCGCTCAATATCTTCTCTGCTTTACATGTAAAGCAGTTTATTGAGGGTGTCAGAACAGGAAAATCCACAGAACTTATGAATATAACAGGCGGGTATCATTATCATACTGTCCGTGCTGACTCAGAAGATGTTCTTGATGATATCGAAAAATCTCTTGAACAACGAGGATACATTGTACCTGAAATATGAAGGACAGTATATTAAAGGGATAATAACCTTTTAGTTGAGTTCTGTTCTAAAATGGCTTATTCAACTTGATTATTAATAGCATACACTAAGAGCGGCGAATAACATCGCCGCCTTTTTTGTTTACCGCAAAGTTTTTGCTGTGTAACTATTGCAATCGAACATATATTCTGTTATTATATGTGTAGTAAAGATTAAAGGAGGTATAGAAGTGGATAAAAAATACTTGTGTATAGACCTTAAATCCTTCTATGCCTCTGTTGAGTGCGTAGAAAGACGCCTTGATCCATTGACCACAAACCTTGTTGTTGCGGATTTAAGCAGAACAGAAAAGACAATTTGTCTTGCTGTCACACCCTCTCTCAAATCCTATGGCATTCCCGGCAGACCAAGACTTTTTGAAGTTCAGGAAATAGTGGGCAGAATCAATGCTGAAAAACAACGTAAAGCAGGAGAGGCTAAACTCCTCAAAGGCATATTTGATATACGGGAGATAGAGAACAATCCTTATGTTGCCCTTGATTATGTTGTGGCACCCCCTCGTATGTCCCATTATATGAAGTGGAGCACATTCATTTATCAGATATATCTTAAATATGTTTCTCCCGATGATATCCATGTTTATTCTATTGATGAAGTTTTTATGGATATCACAGGCTACCTTGAAAATAATAAAATGACAGCTCATGAGTTTGCTCAGATGATCATACTGGATGTGGTGCATACAACAGGAATTACCGCCACAGCAGGAATCGGCACCAATATGTATCTTGCTAAAATTGCGATGGATATTACAGCAAAGAAGATGCCTCCCGATGAAAATGGTGTAAGAATTGCTGAACTTGATGAGATGTCATACAGAGAGAAGTTATGGTCACATACTCCCATTACAGACTTCTGGAGGGTAGGAAGAGGTATCGCAAAGAAACTTGCTAATTACGGTATGCACACAATGGGGGATATAGCCCGTTGTTCTGTGGAGTGTGAAGATTGGCTCTACGAGATGTTTGGTGTCAATGCAGAACTCCTCATAGACCATGCCTGGGGATGGGAGCCTTGTACTATAGCTGATGTCAAAGCATACAAGCCTACATCCACAAGTCTCAGCACAGGTCAGGTTCTGCAACGTCCCTATACATTCGAGAAAGCAAGGCTTGTTGCAAGAGAAATGATAGACCAGCTTGTTTTTGATCTTGTGGAGAAAAAACTTGCTACAGACCAACTTGTGCTGACAGTGGGTTATGATATTGAGAATCTGCGGAATAAGGAGATTATGAGTACATATAAAGGCGAGATAATGGTTGACCACTATGGACGCAAAGTCCCGAAACATGCCCACGGAACAACTAATCTGCCAAATAAGACGATGTCCTCAACAGCTCTCATCAACGCTCTTGTGGAACTTTTTGACAGGATTGTGGACAGGAATCTTCTTGTACGCAGACTTACAATTGCAGCCTGTAAACTGGTAGATGAAGCAGAAATCTCAAAAGGTTTTGCAGCAGAACAGCTTGATTTGTTCACCGACTATGATGCACAGTCAAATTCCGAGGAACTTTCAAGAGAAAAGAAGATGCAGGATGCAGTTGTCAACATTAAACATAAATTTGGCAAGAACGCAATCTTCAAAGGTATGAACCTTCAGGAGGGTGCAACTGCTATAGACCGTAACGGACAAATCGGTGGACATAAGGCATAAGGTGATAATATGGCAGATAATTATAAAGATATAATCAATCTTCCTCATCATACATCAGAGACGAGACAAAGGATGTCACAGTACAACAGAGCCGCGCAGTTTTCACCATTTGCAGCTCTGACAGGTTATGATGAGGCGGTCAGGGAAACCGCTAGATATACAGAGGAGAAGACAGAACTTGATGAATATCAGATTGCTGTGATTAACGATAAACTTAATGTAGCAATGGAAAAGAAAGATCAATCTCCTATTTTATATATTACTTGCTTCAAGCCTGACAGCAGAAAAAAAGGCGGGGAGTATATAACTGTAGCCGGAACTATCAGAAAGATAGATGAAGTCAATCATAGTATTGTTTTATCAGATGGCACCTCTATTCCGATACAACTTATTTATGATATAGACGGAGATGTTTTTTGAAGCAGTCCCATGATATGTTATATGAAAATGATTGGTGTAAAAGATACTACAGACTTCGGACTGTGAAAAGTACATTCTATAAAAGCCTCAGCAGAAAACGAACATCTGCTGAGGCTTTTATTGTCTTGTTTGTATAGGAATATTATTAATAATAAAAAAGTATATTGACTAATTTTAGTATGCGTACTAAAATTATATTGAGAAAAGGTACTTTGGTGCCTTATTTAGACAATTTGGAGTGTTAGTTTTGGGGCGTATCAGTAAAAGCGAATTAACAAAATTAGAGATAATCCGTGTAGCTACCCGTATGTTTCTGGAGTACGGCTATACCACAACTACAATTAAAACTATTTGTGACGAGCTTTCTATCAGTGCAGGCAACCTTACCTTTTATTTCCACTCAAAAGAGCATCTTCTGGCAACACTTGTTGAGATGTGCTGTGACTTTCAGTGGAAGATGATGAAAGAGGAGTTGAAATCCAATTCCAGCCCTGTTGAGTGGCTATGTCTTGAACTTATGGCGATGATGGCTATTTGCGAAGAAAATGAGGTGGCAAAGGATTTTTACATTTCTGCTTATACAAGCCCCATATCTCTTGATATCATCCGTAAAAGTGATGCTGCAAGGGCGAAAAAAGTATTTAGCGAGTTTTGTCCCGGTTTTACTGACGAGGATTTTTGTGCGGCAGAAGTAATTGTGTCGGGTGTTGAGTATGCCGGTATGATGACAACTGAGTTTTGTGTGCCTCTTGATAAAAGGATTAAGGCTACTCTTGATGTGGTTATGGCTGTTTATGGAGTGCCTTCAGATATACGAAAAAAAATAATTGACGAAACTCTTAAAACTGACTACCGCAAGGTAGGCAGAAGGATGCTCAGTGAATTCAGAGAATATGTGGAAGAAGTTAACGAGCAGTCTTTTTTAGACCTTGTTAAAGGATGATGGGGGAAATCACAAGGAATGACCTTGTTTCTATATATATTCGCAGAATATAAGGAGGAATTTTAGTGACAACTAAGAAAACTTTTGGTAAAAGAACACTAAGCTTATTGCTTACACTCTTAATGGTGCTTAGCTTGATTCCAATGTCAGTACTGGCTGCAGATACCGACACTCCGTGGTTAGATGCTTCTGTAACTGCTACAATGGACGGTATAACACTGTATATACCCGAGGTTTATTGCGATGATTGCGGCAAGAATGTTCAGGATGCCGAACTTGTAATCGACAGCGTTGATTATGCGGTGGGAACTCTTATGGTGAAATATCATTTAGGACGCCATTTATGCTTTGAGATATCCACAATAAGCAACACAATACGCATAGAAGATTTTGATTGTACAAAAGAGTACAACGAGTATCCTGTTTATGCCAATGCATGGGATCAGACTACCTCTGAGCCTGTGGCTTATTTAAGCCGTGAGGCAGGTCATGTTTTTGACGAAGGCGGAGAAAGTATCTGCACTTTTTGCGGTGAAATGGTACAGACAGGCTGGGTGTATGATTCGGGCAACTGGTATTACTATTACGAAGACGGCACAATGGCAACTGATACTATAATATCAAACGAATATGGCAGGTACTATTTGGGTTCTGATGGTGTTATGGTTGTAAATCAGAAGGTTCTGGTTGATGGTGTATGGTATCAGGCTGCAGAAGACGGTACCCTTGAGCTTTTAGAAACCGACAACCGCTGGGTGCTTGATTCAGGCAACTGGTATTACTATTATGAAGATGGTACAAAGGCAACCAATGTTGTGATTTCAAACGAAAACGGCAGTTACTATTTGGGTTCTGATGGTGCGTTGGTTGTAAATCAGAAAGTTCTGGTTGATGGTGTATGGTATCAGGCTGCAGAGGATGGTAGACTTGAACCTTTAGAAACCGATACCCATAATTATGTAAACGGAATTTGCTCAGATTGTGGAGAGTATCAGCCTGCAACAGACGAGAACCAAGACGGCGTGTACGAAATCGCTAACGCAGGTCAGCTTTACTGGTTTGCACAGTATGTAAATGCAGGTAACACATCTGCAAACGCAATCCTTACTGCAGATATCGTTGTAAACGAAGGCGTTATGGATAAAACCTCTACAGACGCAAGAGTTTGGACACCTATCGGTAATAAAAGTAACAAATACACAGGTACATTTAACGGCAACAATAAAACTATTTCAGGTTTATATATAAGTGACGCAAATAATCAGAATATTGGATTGTTTGGTTATGTGGGTACCCGTTGTGAAATTAAAAACATCGGTATAATTAATTCTTATTTCAATGCTCTTATGTTTGTTGGCGGTGTAGTAGGTTATGCCCAAGGAGTTACAATTACAAACTGCTACAACACAAGTACTGTCGTTGGTCAGAATTACGCCGGTGGTGTGGCAGGTTATGCCAATGAGAGTACAGTGGCAAACTGCTACAATACAGGTGCAGTAGTTGGTACTGACGGCATTGGTGGTATGATTGGCTGGAGCTTAAATTTAACAACCGTAAATTGTTATTACTTAAATACATCTTGTTATATCGGTATAGGAAACGGTTCAGATGCCGAAGGCTCTATAGAAGCAAAAACAGCCTCAGCTTTTGCAAGTGGCGAGGTTGCTTATCTCTTACAGGGTACTCAGACTGACGAAATATGGGGACAGAATATCGACAACGGCAGTACTCCCGACGAACTTCCCTTACTTGGCGGCGACAGGGTATATTACGGCTATGTATCTTGTGGAGATGATGCAACAGAGGTATATACCAACAATAGTAATGCAAAAGCCGAAAAGCCTGAACATGATTTTGTAAATGGTATTTGTACTGTGTGTTCAGGATCTGAACCCAAATATACTGTAGGCTATATTTACGGCGAAGTTAAGTATGACAGATATTATTATTCTCAGCTGACTGACCATGAAAAACAGCTGTACGAACTGGTTGAAACCGGCATAAGAGGGTTATCAGCAGAAATAAAATTAGAAACCCCGCTGGATTTTACTGCTTATAATAATACGCTGACCAGAGTTATATATAGTGTTCTTAATGACTATCCCGAGTACTTCTGGTGCACAGACAAATTCAGCCTTAATGTTACAGGTACACAAGTAACCTCGATTGCACCTGTATATAATGAACTTAAAAAAGATTTAGATAATAATAAAAAGCTTTTTGCTGCGGCTGTAAACGAGATTCTTGAGCAAAATGATGATGTGAACGGATATTTAGCTTTGCTTGATTTATACGATTCTGTTATACTCAATAGCATTACAAAACTCGATGAATCGACTGATAACACTTCTAACGCATTTGCCGCCTTGGTTACAAAGGAAGCAGACGAAATCGGTGTTTCAAAAGCATACAGCGTTCTTGTAAATACTCATCCTGATGAAAATATATCTTCATTTGGTGTTCGTGTTACGGAAACAGATGCCTCAAAGAAGACACTGATGAGCGGTGTATGTTATACTGTTAACGGTAACGATAACTATATGCTTACACATGCAGGTAATTGTATTCTTGATTCTGGAGAGTTATTACATACGTTTTTAAACAGAACCAAGGAATATATGGCTGAATATTACACCTTTGATTTAGAAGATTTGCTTCCCGTATTTGATGATGGATATGACTTCTGGTCCATGGGTATCAAGAGTAAGTATGTTAACAATGGTATTTTTGTTTTTGATTCCTACGATATTACAGTATTGCCAAAAGAGGTTTTAGGAACAACAGGCAATAATCAGTGGTCCGTTGAATTAAAGATAGCAGTTGAACCTTCTACAAGTTCAGATATATGGTCCTGGTTTAGAACTCACAGAGCCGAGATTGGTGAAGAACTTGGTCTGGTTTCAGGATTTAGCAATGGCTATACACGGTATGGCGATTCTATGATAGTTTATTATAGAAACACTACCATAGAAGACCCTGTTTTTCCCCAGGCTAAGCCTGCCTCAGCACAGGTGAAGTCAATAGACTGTTCTGAGGTTGTTCTGGAGAGCAGAATTGGTACTAATCGAGTATATCCTCTATATTCTGTTGATGGAGAAAACTGGCAGGAGAGTCCTGTTTTTGAGAAACTTTCAAAAGGAACTCATACTATCTATTCCAAGTATCCTGCAATCGAGGGTAAATACTACGAATCACCTGTTACTCAGACTGAGATAGTTGTTGATGCAGAGCATAGCTTTGAAAATGCGGTTTGCACAACCTGTGGTGCAGATGCTTTGTTCTATGCAGAGCGTGTGGTTGATTACGATGGCGACATTTCTGAAGAAAGCGAATACTTTATGTATCTTGCGGATGCTCTCAAGTATGCAGAAAAGACCACTCAGTATGGCACAACATATTACAGTGATTATGCCACTGTAAAGCTTCTGAGCAACAATTCAATCGGCGAAGATGTAACAGTAAACGTGCCTTCTAACGTAACCCTTGATCTTAATGGCTTTGAACTTGTAAACAGCGGTGCCATTACCTTTGCAAACCTTGATTGCTTTGTTGCTAATGATGGCAATTACACAGGCGAGGGTACCGTAAAAGTAGGTGAGTATGACGGCATAATTTTTGAGAATACTCTTTACTACTTCGGTGGCGAATATACTCCCGATACTAATGTGAAGAGAGATTTGGTAAATGAAAAGGACCGCACATACTTTACAGCAGGCGAAGGCTATGCTATATACACAAATACTGACGGAGCAGTTCTTAATCTTTATAACGCTACAATTTATTCTAACCATGAAGGCGTTGGAGACTCAAGCACCGTTGCAATTTATTACAGCGGCGAAGATACTCTGACTGTTAACTTTTATGGTGAGAATAATCTTTACAGCGAAGCAGATTTGTGTGTAATGGGTATAGAAACCTTAGGCAGTCTTGTGCTAAATGGTCTTGGCGATAATCCTGTTCTTAACATAAAGGGTGAAGATGCAGAAAGTTATACCTACGGAATCACAGGTAATGATATTACAATAAACAGCGGTACAATAAATGTTACTGTAAGTAATGCAGGAACAGATTCATCAAATGGTATTGTTTCATTCCAAAATTTAACAGTGGCAAACGGAGCTGTGCTAGATCTTGTTGCAGGTAACGCAAACAGTATATCTGCTGGTATTGTTGTCAATGGAAATCTGATAAACAACGGTACAATCACTGCACAGTTTGGCAAAGGTATGCTTTCAACAGGTGTGTTGCTTTATTCTGGCGTTGAACCTATG
>SVPX01000075.1 GCA_015065665.1 Oscillospiraceae bacterium
TTCCTTTTGTTTGTTCCTATCGGTAACGATATGAAGATTAAGGATCTTGCTGACCTTTTCACAGGTGATGCCCGTTACTTTATTGTAACAGGTATTTCCCTGCTTCTCACATCTGTGCTTCTTCTTGCAGGAATTCTTATGAATAATAAAAGAGACAAGATGATCAAAGAGGGAAAGGTAAAGGCAAAAGAAAACTATACAGTTATCGATGCTCTTGTTGTAGGTTGTACTCAGGTCGTTGCCGCAATTCTTCCCGGTCTGTCCCGTTCAGGTTCTACACTTGCAGCAGGTCAGAGCAGAGGTATCTCCAAGCAGAATGCCCTTGACTACACCTTTATCCTTGCTATTCCATCAATTCTTGCTGCAGCAGTGCTTGAGTTTTCCGATGCCATATCACAGCCCGGCGGTATTAACATTGCTTTCGGTCCTGTTATTGCCGGTATGGTTACAGCAGCAGTTGTAGGTTATCTTTCAATTGCTCTTTTCAAATGGCTTCTTAAAACAGATAAAACATATATTTTTGTTATCTATGCAGGTGTAATGGGTGTGATTATCACAACCATCAGCGTTATCGAACTTGCAACAGGTAATGTAATCTCTTTTGTATAATATCAGATTATCAGTTTTCGAATGTAAACTAAGGATTTTTAAAACGGAGGAAATATTTTGGCTCAAAAGAAAAGTACTGCTAAACGTAGTAATAGCAGCAAAAAATCAACTACTCAGAAAAAGAAAACCTCTGCTCCTGCAAAGAATCAGGAGTGCATAGAGAGAACTCCTATGAATCCAAAGGTGAAGTCTACCTTGCTTTTTGCAGCGGCTGTGCTATTCCTTGTTATGGTTATTGTACCCGGTGAGGCTGTGTGGAATCTTCTTCGCGGATTTTTGTATGGTGTTTTCGGATTCGGATTTATTCTTATTCCTGTATTTTTAGGATATCTGGGTGTCTTGACAATAAAAGAAAAACAGATATCTCGTCTTACAACTAAACTTATTCTTTCTATATTGATTATTCTTCTGGTTTCATCCTTGTTTTTTATGTATGGCAAAGGTGATTATAAAACAGTAGGTTTTTTCAAATCGATGAGTATGAGTTATACCGATTCCTTTAATAAAGTTGGTGGTGGTATCATCAGCTGTATTCTGGGATATCCTCTTGTTAAACTCTGTGGAGATAACTTTATTCCAAAGTTTATTGCTATTCTCGCACTCATAGTAATTATAATGATTCTTACAGGAATCTCTCTTGCAGATATTGCAAATGTTGCAAAAAAACGTATGATTGCAATCCGTAATGCAAGAAAGAGCAACAAGTACGAAGAAGATTATGATGATTATGATGAGGAGACTGAGGAACCTGTTCGACTTGTTGAAGAACCCAAGTCCAGACGCAGGAAAAAGCCCGACAGTAGAATCGATATACCCATTTCTGAGCCTGTGAAGACACAGGCAGGTATTGATCCCCCCGATGATGTTATTACAGATGATGATTCTGCTCCTGCTACAGAAAGCCCTGCAGATAAATTGATCAGCACTGTTATTGTGGCAAATGAAGATTATGATGGTGACGATGCATCCAGAGCTTCCATTATTGCAAGAGGTATTACCCGCGGTAAGAATAATCCTGTTGTTGCTGAGGGCGCAAAGCAGGCTGATCCTCAGACTGTACCGGTTGATCCCCATACCACTGCTAAGGATGACGATTCTCCTGTAGATTTAGAAGAGGAAACTCGTGCTGTTGCTTCTGAGATTAAACAGAACGAAGAGGATAAAAAGGATGCTCCTGCGTATACATATCCTCCTGTACAACTCCTCAGACCATCTGGTGACTCCAATGATGCTGAAGCAATGCGTGAACTTCAGGGTAACGCTCAGAAACTTCTGGAGACTCTTGACAGTTTCGGTGTAAAGGTAACTATCAGTAATATCTGCCGCGGACCTTCTGTAACTCGTTATGAACTCAAACCTGCTCCCGGTGTAAAGATTAACAAGATCACCAATCTTGCTGATGATATTGCTCTGAGCCTTGCGGCTGACGGTGTACGTATTGAAGCACCGATTCCCGGAAAAGCAGCTGTGGGTATTGAGGTTCCTAATAAATATGTAAGTATGGTAACGATGCGTGAACTTATTGATTCACCTGAGTTTCAGACCGCTTCCAGCAAACTCACCTGTGTTCTTGGTAAGGATATCTCAGGTAATATTGTTACCGCTGACCTTGCAAAGATGCCTCACCTTCTTATTGCAGGTACAACAGGTTCAGGTAAGTCTGTATGCGTGAACTCATTGCTTATGAGTATTCTTTTCCGCGCAACTCCCGATGAAGTCAAACTTCTTCTTGTTGACCCTAAAATGGTTGAATTCTCAAAGTATAAGGGACTTCCTCATCTTCTTATCCCTGTCGTTTCTGATGCCAAGAAGGCTGCAGGTGCTCTTAACTGGGCAGTTACTGAGATGATGCAGAGATACAAACTCTTCTCTGAGTATGATTGCAAGGATATTCTTTCTTTCAACAGTCTTGTAGAGTCAAATCTCAGATATATTGAAGAGAACAAGGGTGCTGAGAGTGAGGAAGAGGGAGCAGAGCCCGTATGTATGGAAGTTAACGGACTTCCTGTTCCCAAAACAAAACTTCCCAGAATTGTTATTGCAATTGACGAACTTGCCGACCTTATGATGGTAGCCGCCAAGGAAGTTGAAGACGCTATCTGTCGTCTTGCTCAGATGGCTCGTGCTGCAGGTATGCACCTTGTACTTGCAACTCAGCGTCCTACCGTTAACGTTATCACTGGTCTCATCAAAGCTAACATCCCTTCTAGAATAGCTCTTAAGGTTAGTACAGGTCAGGATTCTCGTATTATCCTTGATTGCGGCGGTGCAGAAAGTCTCATCGGTCGCGGTGATATGCTGTACTCTCCTGTTGGTGCATCCAAACCCATTCGTGTTCAGGGCTGTTATGCATCTGACGAAGAGATTGAGGGTGTAACAGGTTATATCAAGAAGAATCACCAGGCTCAGTATGACGAAGAGGTTGAAGAAACCATCCGCCGTATTGCCGCTGAAGAAATGGACAAGAAGTCCAAAGATGCAGACGGTGGAGACAGTGATATCGAAATTGACGATAAGATGGAAGAAGCAATCAAGTATGTTATCGAGGCAGGACAGGCCTCCACATCTATGCTTCAGCGCAGACTTCGTGTAGGTTATGCCCGAGCAGGCAGAATGATAGATGATATGGAGAAGATGGGCATCGTTGGTCCTTATCAGGGTGCAAAACCCAGAGATGTTCTTATGACTTATCAGCAGTGGCTTGAGCGTAACAACATTACAAGTGAATGATAATGTGTCATTTGATTTAAGAAAATACTTGACCTTATTACAAAATCCATTTATACTTGTCCTTATAAGTATTTATATAATCCAGATAAAGGAATGATACCAATGAACGTTTTTGACGAATTAAAAGCCCGTGGCATTATTGCCCAGTGTACTAACGAAGAAGAAATCAGAAAACAGCTTGAAGCAGGTCCCGTGCGTTTCTATGTAGGCTTTGACCCCACAGCTGATTCTCTGCATATCGGTCACTTTATTCCGATTATCCTTATGTCACATCTGCAGAAGGCAGGCCATGTACCCATTGCTCTCTTCGGTGGCGGAACAGGTGTAATCGGTGACCCCTCAGGCAAGAGCGATATGCGTAAGATGCTGACAATGGATGATATCAAGCACAATGTTGAGTGCTTCAAGAATCAGATGTCCCGTCTTATTGATTTCTCTGACGGCAAGGCTATTGCTGTTAATAATGCCGATTGGCTCCTTGACCTTAATTACATCGACTTTATCAAGAAGGTTGGTGTTCACTTCACAATCTCCAAGATGCTTTCAGCTGAGTGCTACAAGCAGAGAATGGAGAGAGGTCTTACATTCTTCGAGCTTAACTATATGCTTATGCAGAGCTATGACTTCTATGTACTTAACCAGGAGTATGGCTGTATGATGGAACTGGGCGGTGACGACCAGTGGAGCAATATGATTGGCGGCGTTGAGCTTATTCGCCGTATTGCTGCTAAAGAAGCAGAGGAGACAGGCAATCCTGTGCCCGAGTCAACAAAGGTTAATGCATTTACCTGCTCACTTCTTCTTACATCTGAGGGCAAGAAGATGGGCAAGACAGAAAAGGGTGCTCTCTGGCTTGATCCTAACAAAACATCTCCCTACGATTTCTATCAGTACTGGAGAAATATCGATGATGCTGATGTTATCAAGTGTCTGAAGATGCTCACATTCCTGCCTCTTGATTATATTGATGAACTTGCTAAGGCAGAGGGTTCTGAGATTAACAAGGTTAAAGAAGTACTTGCATTTGAGGTTACAAAGCTTATCCACGGTGAGGAAGAGGCCGAGAAAGCACAGGCTACAGCAAGAGCTCTCTTCACAACAGGTGGCGATATTGAGAATATGCCTTCTACAGAACTAACATCAGATGATTTCACAGATGGTAAGATTACAGTTCAGGATATTCTTGTTAAGTGCAAACTCTGTCCTTCCAAGGGCGAGGCTAAGCGTCTTATCCAGCAGGGCGGCGTTCTTGTTGATGATGTAAAGGTTACAGATATGTTCGCAACTCTTACTGAGGAGGATTTCTCCAAGGGTTATGTTGTAATCAAAAAGGGTAAGAAAGTCTTTCATAAGGCTACTTTTAATAAATAAAATTTAATATCGGAGGTTCAGATTATGAAAAAGTTCTTTGCAGAATTCAAAGAGTTCATTTCAAAGGGCAATGTACTTGATATGGCAGTAGGTGTTGTTATCGGTGCTGCTTTTCAGGGTATCATCAAATCTCTTGTTGATGATGTAATTATGCCTTTTATTTCAGTTATCACAGGCGGTCTTGATTTTTCAAGCATGTGTGTTCCTCTTAAAGAAGTTCCCGATGGTGTTGAACTTACAGCAGCAGCGCTGAAGGAAGCAGGAATCCCTGTTTTTGCTTACGGAAACTTTATCTCTGCTATCATTTATTTTATCATCCTTGCTTTTGTTGTATTCCTTCTTGTAAAAGCAGTTGCAAAGGTAAGAGGTTTTGTTCCCAAGAAAGAGGAAGCACCCGCAGAGCCTACAACAAAGAAATGTCCCTTCTGTTGTACAGAGATTGACATCAAGGCTACTCGTTGTCCTCATTGTACATCTGAGATTACAGAGTAATCTTACATATTCTTAATTAAAGCAAATCCGCCGTAGTTAATCTGCGGCGGATTTTATATATGTACTCTTATCATCACATCTAAAAAATAAAGACCGCTTTACATTTTATAGTAAAGCGGTCTATGTCTTTTTATAGTGATTACCAGTTTCTGTTGGCTCTTGCTTTGATTCTGTCGTATTTAGCTTTCTTCTTTTTCTTTTCTGTTGAGAATACAATCCAGAATGCAGCACTCATAAATACAATCATAACAATGAACCAGATGAGGAAGGAACCGTTGTTCTTTGTGTTGTTATTTGACTCCTGTGCATCAACCTTAACACCCTCAAGTGCTTTGGATGCAAGTTGAGCTGACTTTATAACGATATCTGCTGCCTCTGTAGAAGAAACTGTCTGGGTTGCTTCTACGGGAGTAGTTGTTGTCTCAGTTGCTTCTTCTGTGTTGGTTGTTGCGTTGGGGTTGCGGATGATTGTTCTGTCAGATGAATCTTCTGTGTAGGGATTCTCTAAAGCTCTTTCACTGAAGATGGTTGTGTAAGTAATCTCATCTACAATACCTGTAGCCTCAAGTCCGTTTTCAAGCTGGAACTTAATAACAGCAGATTCTGTCAATGTGCCGAAATAACCTGTAGCCTCATCATCGAAGTAACCAAGGTTTGCAAGTTCTGTCTGAATCTTGTAAACATTATCGTGATATGTGCCTGTCTGATATGTTTCTGGTGTTACTTCTTCTGTTTCTTCATCCTCAGCAGGGTCAGTAACAGAGGGAGTAGTTGCTCCTACTTCTGCAATAGAACCCTGAGGTGCATAGTCAGAGTAGAGAATCTCAAGGTCGGATTCGCCGGCAATACCGTCAACATACACACCTGCAGCCTTCTGGAATCTGATGTATGCAGCCTCTGTCTGCTCACCAAAGTAACCTGTGATTTCGCCGTTGTAGAAACCAAGTTCTGTGAGTCTGTACTGTAACTCTGTTACATTATCACCATAAGATCCGACTTTCATAACCTTACTTGCAGTAGAAGTGGTATCTGAGGATGTATCGCTGTCTGCTACACCGCTGGTATCACCGGGAGTAGAAGAACTTGCACCTGTTGAATCCAGATAATATGTAATTCCATCGACTGTTACGGATGTGTTAGTGAGATACTCACCATCTTCGTAGTAGTAGTAACTGCCGTTGAAGTACTCCCAACCGTCAGTAGGGTAGGAGACACCTGCAACCTTGAACCAGTGTGTCCAGTTCTTTGTGTATGCAGATTGATAGCAAACACCGTAGTATTCGCTTCTTGCGTCAACAGCCATACCTCCGCCAACATATACACCAACATGACCGGGTTGATAAAGACCAAGACCATGAATGTTGGGAATGCCGTTAGCAGTGGAGCCTGTCTCGTATGATGAACCCATCATATCACATCTGCTGCCGGAACCTGAATACATATAAATAAGGCCTGAGCAATCTACTGCACCAACAGAAGCAGCGCCGTATACATAACTCCAGCCGCTGTAATATGCGTTGAGTGCATGTTCTGCCAGACCTGTGCCTGTACCTGCGGCAGATACACTGAAAATTGCATTGCCGCCAATAGCCATAGTTGCTATTGTTATTAATATAAGGAATAAAGAAATAAATTTTCTGAAACGAACCATAGAAATATAGACCTCCAAATTATAAGGGACATAAGTCCCGCTAAAAAACAAATTGATTAGTGTTACAAATCTACAATAGTTAGTTACAACTTTGTAAACATTATAACACGAAGGTCTGTATATTTCAACCCTTTTTGCTATAAAAGTTTCAACAAAACAATAAATATAGTAATATTTATGGGATTTTATACAATATATACAAGTTTGTTAACAATATATAGGAATGTAACTATTTGTAACCGATTATTATCCTGTAATATTGTCACATTTATAAACTGTTCTGAAAATATCTTTCTTTATATGTGTAAACTCAAATTCAGATAATGATTTTCCTGTATGCATCAATAACAAGGGAACATCTTCACAGTTTTCCCTTAGTGGCGGTTGTATGTAGCCAAAAGATGAGAGTAAAAATCCGTTTCTTTCATAGAAACCTATTCTTCTTTTCTGAATTTCATTTTGAGGCGGTTCAACCTCAAGAATAATTTTCTTATCAATATATTTATCAGTTATGATTTTTAGTAGCTTTGCACCGATACCTTTATTGCGAACTTCCTTTTTAACAGCAAAGTTTTCTACAAATACAAAGTCAGAAAACTCCCATAAAGTAATAACTCCGGCGATTTTATCATCTGATGTTATGTACTCCAGGATTACCTCTCCGTTATGCCATTGTGTATGCAGATTATCCTCAGGCTTTAACTCGGCAGGAATAAAAGAGTCCTCAAGTATTCTATATGCAATTCGGAAGTCCTTTTCGTTTTCAATAATCATAAATATTTACCTGCTATTCCATGATAATTATTTATATATTATCACATTTCCCCGTAACTTTCAACGCATTGTAAAAGGGGAGATTTTGATATAAATAACTTATATTTTCTATTGACAAGTGCTGTGTGTTGTGTTAAAATAACATTTGTCTGATACGGAGAGGTGTCCGAGCGGTTTAAGGAGCTAGTCTTGAAAACTAGTGATACCGAAAGGTACCAAGGGTTCGAATCCCTTCCTCTCCGCCAAATTACAAATTATATATTTTATATATAGTTCACCATTATGCGGAGGATTACTCAAGTGGTGAAGAGGCTCCCCTGCTAAGGGAGTAGGTCGGGTAACCGGC
>SVPX01000003.1 GCA_015065665.1 Oscillospiraceae bacterium
CTGACCGCCTGTCATACCGTAGATTGCGTTGTTAACGAAGATGATGGTGATGTTCTCGTTTCTTGCAGCGGAGTGAACTGTCTCTGCAGTACCGATAGCAGCAAGGTCGCCGTCACCCTGATATGTAAATACGATGTTCTCGGGGTTTGCTCGTTTTACACCTGTTGCAACAGCAGGAGCTCTGCCGTGTGCAGCCTGTACCATATCAATATCAAAATAATCATAAGCCATAACAGAGCAACCAACGGGTGCAATACCGATTGTTTTACCCTGAATACCAAGCTCGTCAATAGCCTCTGCTACCAGACGGTGAATAATACCGTGAGTACAACCGGGGCAATAGTGAAGAACTGCATCTGTAAGTGCCTTAGGCTTTTCAAAAACAACTGCCATTAGTTGTTACCTCCTTTACTTGCTTCTTCAATCTTTGCAAGAACCTCTTCGGGAGTCATAATCATACCGCCTGTACGGTTGCAAAGATATACGGGTTTTGTGCATTCTGTTGCAAGTTTAATATCCTCAATCATCTGGCCCATATTCAGCTCAACGCTGATAAAGCTCTGCACTCTGTCAGCAATTGCACGCATTTCCTTCTTGGGGAAAGGCCAGAGAGTGATGGGACGCATCATACCAACCTTGATACCCTTTGCTCTTGCCATATCGATAGCATTCTTGGAAATTCTTGCTGCGATACCAAAAGCAACGATACAGATATCAGCATCATCCATCATATATTCTTCGTACATTACCTCGTTTTCCTCGATGTATCTGTACTTTTCAAATCTTTCAAAGTTCTTTACTTCAAGCTCTTCGGGCTTGAGGAACAGGGAGTTTACGATGTTGTGTGTACGCTCACAGTTTGTGCCTGTAACTGCCCAGGACTTGTCGTACTCTGTAACCTCACCCATATCAAGAGAAACAGGCTCCATCATCTGACCCATTGTGCCATCAGCAAGAAGCATAACAGTCATACGATACTTATCAGCCAGGTCAAAACCCTTGAATGTCATAGAAACCATTTCCTGTACAGAAGCAGGAGCAAGTACCAGCATATGGTAGTCACCGTGGGATGTACCCTTTACAGCCTGGAAGTAGTCAGACTGAGAAGGCTGAATACCACCGAGACCGGGGCCGCCACGCTGTACGTTTACAACAAATGCAGGAAGGTCGCAACCTGCAAGATATGAGAGACCCTCACCCTTAAGGGAGATACCGGGGCTTGAGCTGGATGTCATAGCGCGTTTACCCGCAGAAGCAACGCCGATTACCATATTGATAGCGGAAACTTCGCTTTCTGCCTGGAGGAATGTGCCTCCGATTTTAGGCATACGCTTAGCCATATATGCTGCAATTTCAGTCTGAGGGGTAATGGGATAGCCCAGATAGTGGCGGCAGCCTGCCATGATAGCAGCTTCAGCCAGAGCCTCGTTACCCTTCATCAATACTTTTTCTGACATATTCTTTCCTCCTTACTTCTCAACTGTGATTACACAGTCAGGGCACATGGTTGCGCAGAATGCACAGCCAATGCACTTCTCTTCATCTGTAACAATTGCAGGATGATAACCCTTCTGGTTAATCTCATCTGCCAGTGCAACAATGCCCTTGGGACAAGCGCCAACGCAAAGAGCACAGCCCTTGCATCGGTTTTTATCAAATGTTACCTTTGCCATAGTCATTTCCTCCAATTTACCAGACTCTTTCCTGCAGAGTCAGAGGTATAAGATTTTCGTATTCTTCTGAGAGTTCAGGATATATTTTATCCCATACTGTCACAAAACGCAAGGGTAAACCTGTTTTCTCAGAAATTTCGTCTATAATATCAAAGGATTTTACCACATCTTCTTTGGTGGTAAGAGGTCCTATATTTGAGTTGTTCACAATGCCTGTAAAGGGAATACCTGCCGCCGCCTCAATCTCTGCTTTCATTTCAAGGACATCCTCTACTGTGCGGGTAAGGGGGCGGTACATATTCACCACCATCAGCATTTCATAGTCACCCTTCATAATACCATCACGGTATCTGCCCAGAGCATAAGCACCTCTGTCGTCACCGCCTACATCACAGACAGCATATGTATTCTCATCGTGGATAATTGCATAAGCCTCTGATGGCAGAGCAGGCAAATCCACATTGGAATTTGCAAAGGGAGAAGATATCATTCTGATACCATGCTCCTCCAGCTTATCTGTGCTGTCCTTTGCTCTGTAATAAGGGTTAACTATATCAAGGTCAGCAAGTGCAACGGCACTGCCTGTTTCCTCTTTGATTTTCAGGGCATAGTTTACGGCTATGTTTGTTTTGCCTGAGCCGTAATGTCCTGCAAAGATTGTTACTCGTCTGATATCCTTTATCATACCAGAGTAACCCAGCCGAACTCGTCAGCAACTGTACCGTTCTGAATTCCTGTAACTGTATCGTAAAGTCTCTGAGAAAGCTCACCGATAGAACCGTCACCGATAGTCATTACATCATTCTTGTAACGGAGTGTACCAACAGGAGAAATAACAGCAGCAGTACCTGTACCGAATACTTCCTCAAGTTTGCCTGTGTTCTGAGCCTCGATAAGTTCGTCAACAGAAATCTTTCTCTCCTCTACCTCATAGCCCCAGCTCTTGCACAGAGTTACAACGGAGTTACGGGTAATACCGGGAAGAATCGAACCGGACAGAGCAGGTGTTACAACCTTGCCGTCAATCTTGAAGAAGATGTTCATAGCACCAACCTCTTCAATGTACTTTCTCTCAACGCCGTCAAGCCAGAGTACCTGACTGTAACCGCCGTCATGAGCCTTAACCTGAGCTGCAAGGGATGCTGCGTAGTTACCGCCTGTCTTTGCAAAGCCGATACCGCCGCGTACTGCACGAACATAGTCATCCTCAATCCAGATACCAACAGGAGCAAGACCACTTGCGTAGTAAGCGCCTGAGGGAGAAAGGATAATGATGAACATATATGTCTTACTGGGAGCAACACCAAGGAAATCGTCTGTTGCAATAATGAAAGGACGGATGTAGAGGGATGTACCTGCTGCCTTGGGAATCCAGTCAGCGTCAACCTTTACAAGAGTCTTGACAGCCTCAACGAAGTCCTCTTCGGGAAGCTGAGGGATACACAGACGCTCGTTAGTTGCGTTTGTACGCTTAGCGTTCATATCAGGACGGAAAAGTCTGGGCTCACCATTTGCACCGCGGTATGCCTTAAGACCTTCGAACATCTCCTGACCATAGTGGAACACCATAGCAGCAGGAGAAAGAGAAATATTCTCGTAGGGTACGATTCTTGCATCGTGCCAACCCTGACCTTCTGTGTAGTTCATAATGAACATATGGTCAGTAAAAATCTTACCGAAACCCAGTTTTGACTCGTCAACGGGTTTTTCTTTGGGACAAGTGGTTTTTGTAATCTTGATATCTAACATATCTGACACTCCTTTTTTAGAGGCGGCAACATTGTCGCCATTTATATCTATATAATAATTTAGGCTGTTTCAATACCTGCCGCTTTTGACAGGTTGTATTTCTTGACTGCATCCTCACGCATTTTGTACTTGAGAATCTTACCTGCTGCGTTCATGGGGAAGCTGTCTACAAAATCTATATATCTGGGAACCTTATGTCGTGCCATATGGTCAAGAACATACTGCTTCAGTTCTTCCACAGTCATCTCCTCATTTTCTTTGAGGATAACACAAGCCATAATTTCCTCGCCGTACTGCTCATCGGGAACACCGATAACCTGCACGTCACTTACCTTGGGATGAGTATAGATAAACTCCTCAATCTCCTTTGGATAGATATTCTCACCGCCGCGGATAATCATATCCTTCAGACGGCCTGTAATACGGAAGTTACCCTCGGGGGTTCTGCATGCAAGGTCACCTGTATGGAGCCAACCCTCTGCGTCAATAGCCGCATCAGTTGCCTGAGGCATCTTGTAGTAGCCTTTCATAATGTTGTAGCCACGAGCCACAAACTCGCCGTTTACACCATCAGGGACTTCTTCGCCTGTTTCGGGATCTACAATCTTGCACTCAATCTTGGGCAAAGGTCCGCCGACTGTGGAAACTCGCACCTCAAGAGGATCATCTGCACTGCTCATGGTGCATCCGGGAGAAGCCTCGGTCTGACCGTAAACAATGGTAATCTCAGGCATATGCATCTTATCAACAACATCCTGCATAACTGCAATGGGACAAGGTGAACCTGCCATAATACCGGTTCTCATATGAGAGAAATCGGTCTTAGCAAAGTCATCGTGTTCCAGCAATGCAATAAACATTGTGGGAACGCCGTGGAAACAGGTAATACGCTCGTTGTTGATGCAGGCAAGTGAGTTCTTTGGTGAGAAGTAAGGGATAGGTGACATTGTAACACCGTGAGTCATAGCCGCTGTCATAGACAGCACCATACCGAAGCAATGGAACATAGGCACCTGAATCATCATTCTGTCTGCTGTGGACAGGTCCATTCTGTCACCAATGCACTTGCCATTGTTGAGGAAGTTGTAGTGAGTGAGCATTACACCCTTGGGGAAACCTGTTGTACCTGATGTATACTGCATATTACCTACATCGTGAGGGTCAACCATAGAAGCCCTGCGGCGTACCTCTTCAATGGGAGTTTTACTTGCAAACTGCAGTGACTGCTCCCAGGTGAGAGCACCCTTTGTCTGACAGCCTACTGTAATAACATTACGCAGGAAAGGCAGACGTCTGCAATGGAGAGGCTCTCCGGGAGTATTCTCCGCAAGTTCGGGACAAAGTTCATTGACAATATCCACATAACTTGCATCCTTTGAGCCTTCTATCATAACAAGGGTATGAGTATCGGACTGACGGAAAAGATACTCTGCCTCGTGAATCTTGTATGCTGTATTTACTGTAACAAGTACAGCACCGATTTTTGTTGTTGCCCAGAAGGTTACAAACCACTGGGGAACATTGGTTGCCCATATTGCAACCTTGTCACCGCTTTTCACACCCAGAGAAATAAGAACTCTTGCAAATTCATCAACATCATCGCGGAACTGTGTGTATGTACGGGTGTAGTCAAGGGTTGTATAACGGAAAGCGTACTGGTCAGGGAAATGCTCACAAACCTTATCAAGGACCTGTGAACAGGTCATATTAATGAGAGCTTCCTTTTTCCAGATAAACTTACCTGTCTTTGTCTTGTTATCATAAAGCTGTGTTTCCTTGTTGCTCTGGGCATCAAATCGACTCATATAGTTTATAAAGTGAGGGAACACAATACCTGCGTCACCAATCTCCTCAATCCAGGTGGGAATCCACTCAAAGGAAACAAAGCCCTCATAGTTGATGGATGTAAGTGCAAACATCATCTTGTCAATGGGCATATCGCCCTCACCCATAAGGCGGTAGGATGTCTTGCCGTCAACAGAAACAGAATCCTTGATATGTACATGCTTGATATATGCACCCAAATTTGTAATGGTCTGCTCGGGAGACTCACCGAAATCACGGTAAGGATGGCTCATATCCCACAGAGCAGCAATATTGTCACAGGCAAAGATGTTGAGTAAATCTCTCAGTTTTGCTGTATCTGAATAAGCCCCCACAGTCTCAACAAGCATTGCAACTTTCTTGTTTTCTGCATCTTCAAGACAGGCTCTCAGCACTTTCTGAGCAATCTCGTCTGTGTTCTCTCCCCCATTACCTGCGTGAACACGCACATAGGGGCAGTTAAGTTTTGATGCAAGGTCGATGTGACGCTTGATTTCTTCTATATTCTCCTGTACTCTCTGTGCATCTGCAATATCACACAGAGCATCTATGCAGGGAATTGAAAGCTCCAGAGAGGCAAGAGTCCTCACTGTCTTTCCTATATTTTCAGGTCGGAGAGGACCGCCTGCGCCATAGTAGACGCTTCTTCCGATATCATGGATTTCCACACCCTTGAAGCCCAAATCCTTGGCCATAGAGTAGAAATCCTCCCAACCGAAACCGCTCCAACCGTTAGTTGAAAAGGATAAATTCATAGTTTAGTTCTCCCCGTAAACAATTTTGTTCAGAGCATTGAGGTAAGCACGGATTGTTGCACCGATAATGTCAGTAGAAATACCTCTGCCTGAGTAGAGAGTGCCGTCACAGCGGAGTTTGATGAGTGCCTCACCCATAGCCTCTCTGCCCTCGGTAACAGACTGAATCTGGAAGTCATCAAGCTCATAGTGATGGCCCACAATCTGCTCAAGAGCAAGTAAAGCCGCATCAATGGGACCGTCACCTGTGGAAAGACCTGTGAAAGGCTCACCCTGTTTTTCAACCACAATGTTTGCTGTGGGGTTAATGATGTTGCCTGAGTTTACAACATAGCTTACAAGTCTGTATGTGGGAGGCACCTGCAGAGCCTCTGTTGCAACAATAGCCTCAAGGTCCTTGGCACCAACCTGCTTTTTCTTTGCAGTTGCCTGGAATGCCTCGTAAACCTTTGCCATATCATCGTCTGTAAGTGTATAGCCCAGAGATTCAACAGCCTTCTTCACAGCAGCAATATCAGCAGTCTCATCAAGACGGATATCAGCCTCTGTACGGGATACAGCAGGACTGTCAAAGGGAGTTGACTCTGTACGCTTTGTCTTTGTAATAGCCTTAATCTGCTTAACTGTACGGGAAAGTTCGGTAACATTGATAGAAGACTCAATGCCGATGCTCTCTCCTCTTGCACGGATAAGGTGAACGAAGTTCTCAAGTGTGGGAAGCTGAGACCTTGTAACAGAAACCTTAACCTCAGAAACACCGCTCATAATTGCAGTCAGCGCACAAGCAGAAGCAAGTCCCAGTTCGTTCTGAGTGCTTACTGCAAGGCTTACACCTGAAAGTTCAGGTACATCTGCATAAAGATTCTCGATAAAAGATTTGTATTCATCAGGTAACTGCTGTGCTGCAGAATCACATACTGTGATTACAGTAGCACCTGCCTTTATTGCTGTCTTTACAGCGGAAGAGAGAAACTCACGTTCACTTCTTGTAGCATCCTGTGCGCAGAACTCAACCTCTTTGCAAAGAGAAGCGCAAACTGTCACCATCTTTTCAATAATGCCAAGCATCTTCTGGGGTTTGCATTTGCACAGATACTCCATCTGTACTGTAGACACAGGCAGAGAAACTCTGAGTCTTGCCTTCTTGGCACCCATAACGGACTGCCATGCCTTACTTGCAGTTTCCTCGGTCATTCCTGCGTCAACGCTGAGGGTACTGTTCTTTAGCAAAGATGCAACAGTTTTAAGTAGCAGGGTATCTGCTGCCTCATTCTCAATAGCAGGCATCTCAATTACATCTGCACCGATACGGTCCAGTAGCTTGGCAATCTCAATCTTCTCCTTGAAGCTGAGTGTTGTGCCATTAGTCAATGTGCCTGTGCTAAGTGTCACATCTGCAATTCTTACTGTTTTCATAACAGTATCCTCCTTTGATAAAAAATACAAACGCCCTGAAGCAGACTATGCTTCAGGGACGATAAATAACACCGCGGTACCACCCGGATTGCCACAAATAAATTGTGACCACTTTTAAAATTCTTTAACGGGAATAGTCCGGAACACCTTATCGGCACACAAGGTCTGTTCAGACAAACAGATTTACTCATGTACTTTGGGATGCTCTGCTCAGGAACGAGATGCGATAGTTCTGAACACCGGCTTTCAGCATACACCGGCTCTCTTTGGATACATAGCAATCGCAATTTTCCCTCATTGCATTTTCATATATATACTAAAAATAAAAAGATTAGTACATATATTACTACAAAAAACCTGAGTTTGTCAAGTTTTTTTCAGTATTAAGGGCAATTTGAAGCATAATCTCCAAATTGCCCTATTAATCATATTAATATATATATTCCTCTTGGATATTTTGACAACACTCTTAGTGGTGCATAACACCTCGTGAGGACTTTCTCTCCTCGGGCTTGATTTCGCCTGCTTTTGTAAGAGCAATCTTTGTAAGCAGAGGACCAACCAACTCATAAACCATTACAGAGAAGAGTGTGATATTACGGATAACATCACCCTGTGCACCGCCGAACTCAGCAGAAGCAATAAGTGTCATACCCAGCGCAACACCCGCCTGAGGGAAGAGTGTGATGCCAAGGTAGTCCTGAACTGTCTTTTCGCAGTGAGTAATCTTTGCGCTGAAAGATGCACCGAAGTATTTGCCCAGGCAACGGAAGATGATATATACAATACCAACAACTACCATTGTCCACTGAGTAAACACAGAAAGCTGGAGTTCTGCACCTGAAAGTACAAAGAACAGAGCAAAGAGAGGACCGGTCCAACGGTCAAGTCTGTCCATAAGCTCCTCAGAGAAGTCACACATATTGCAGAATACAGTACCCATCATCATAAGAAGAAGCAGAGAAGAGAATCCGCAGTGTATAGGACCTATGTGGAACTTAATCTGAGAAATCGCAACACCTAAGAGAACATAGGCAACAGTAATGGAAAGTCTCTTACTTCTTGAGTGGAAGAGACGCTCTGTGTAAGAGAGTAATGCACCTAAGATGCTACCTGCTACAATGGAGAATACAATCTCTACAACAGGCTCAAGGGCAATGGAAAGAACATCCATGTGGCCAGAGTTTACAGCCTTTGCCACACCAAGGGATACTGCAAATACAATAAGACCGATTGCATCATCAATAGCAACTACAGGCAGAAGCATCTGAGTTACAGGGCCCTTTGCCTTGTACTGACGAACAACCATAAGTGTAGCCGCAGGAGCAGTTGCAGATGCAATAGCACCAAGTGTGAGTGCAACGGGCAAATCAACAACACCGGGCATAAGGAAAGACAGACCGATAAGCGCCGCATCAACAAGGATTGTAGCACCTACTGCACCAAAAAGTGCAATAACAACAGCCTGCTTACCAATCTGCTTGAGACTGGAAAGTCTGAACTCATTACCGATTGTAAAGGCAATAAAACCAAGAGCCGCCTCAGAGAGAATATGGAAACTCTCCACAGCCTCAAACGAGGTAAAGCCAAGTCCCTCTACACCCAGAAGTCCAAGGCAGTAAGGACCGATAAGAATACCCGCTACAAGATAACCTGTAACAGCAGGAAGTCCCAGGGGTTTACATGCTCTTGTCATCATAAGACCTGCAAATAGCGCAACTGCAAGACTCAACAGAACAGTCATAATTCATACCTGATTTCTTTAATAATTTTACTTTGATAACGAACATCCCCCTTGACATTTCAAAGAGAAAAATGTTAATAAACCATTAACAAAGCGTACCAATAATAATCCTTTACAAAGGCTTTGTCAACAGATAAAAAAACTTTTCGACAAAACAGCAAGGAGACACCCTTTTCAGGTGTCCCCTTTTGTGTATGTTTTCTGCAAGGTCAGTTCTATATATCAATATAACACTACAGACGGCAGGTGCAACAAGCAACCACCGTACTTTTTTACTTTATACAAAAAGAGTATATCATCCTGTAACGACACCTGTAACGGTTACTACCGTTACTCCGTTACCCTGAGCTGTTCGTGCAGGTACAGTTATTGTAACAACTCCACCTGTGGGAAGTATCAGAGTATTATCTGCACTTACAGTATAATCACTCTCGTCATATACTGTTATAACTCCGTTTGTAACAGAGCTTATTGAGGTAATCTCAAAGCCTGCAGGGAGTGTGTCCATAATCACAACATTTGTTGCAGGAATATTGCCTGAGTTCTCGATTGTGAAGGTGTAGGTCAGGGTATCACCTGAGGATACTACCGCCTTATCCACAGTCTTCACAATATCCACCTGAGCAAAGTCCGCTCTGGGAAGAGTTACAGAATCTGTGTCGGATTCCACCGCAACACCTGTAGCACTGCCCTGTCTGCCCAGCGCAAAAACAGTATTGGTGATACTCTCCACAATATCTGCAATATCCGCTGCCACCTGTGCCACATATACTACCGTAACACTTTCTCCTGCCGAAAGCACATCCGCAACAGGAATTACAAGGGGTGATACCGATGTTGGAGTAACCTCGGTTACTCCGCTGTCAGAGATAATCGCTGCACTTCTCTCAAGATACTCAAGGGGTGCATCTGCTCCGCCCATATCATCTGTAACCGAAACTGCAAACAAAGGCTGTGTGCATGTGTTTGTAACCGTTACAAGATAAGTTATATTCTCCCCGGGACGCCAGTCCTCGTTGAGAGATACTTTATCTACTGTCAGAGCGTAACTGTCCAGCAGATTTGTTGACACCACATTGGAGGTTGCCGCGCCTGTATCGTCACCTGAGTTGTAGGTCAGGGTTGCAAAGTTATTAAGAATTGTTGCCATATTTTTCGCCTTTCTTTATTTTTATTATCACAGGGTTTCCCCTTTTCCATACTATGCAGACAGGCTGAAATATGACAAAACAAAAAAGCACATCTTTCATATACAGAAAGAAGTGCTTGTTAATAATATTCTGTTATTCCTCAGGAGCGGCTTCCATAAGAGATTCCCAGAGTTCAAAAACCTCTGCCTGTTCGTTCTGGAGTTCTTCAAGTTTTGCGGTAAGTTCCATAAGCTTTTCGTAGTCACCTGTAACTTCGTCACTTGAAATCTCGGTCTGAATCCCCTCAATCTCAGCCTCCAGTTCCTCTATTCTCGCCTCGGCTTTTTTCAGGTCATTCTGACGTTTTCTCTCCCTTGCCTGCTCCTCCTTGCGGAGTTTGTAGTCATTCTGCTTGGGCTTTTTGGGAGCCTCCTCTGTTTTATCAGGAGTCTCTCGCTGAGCGGTTTTCTCCGCATAATAATCGTAATTGCCAAGATACTCGGTGACACCTTCGGGAGTTATCTCGATTATCCTGTCAGCAAGTTTATTGATAAAATATCTGTCATGGCTGATGATAAGCATTGTACCTTCATAATCTGCCAAAGTTGCCTCAAGTGCTTCTCGTGATGGGGTATCAAGGTGGTTTGTAGGCTCGTCAAGGAGGAAAAAGTTCGCTCCTGAAAGCACCAGTTTAAGGAGAGATATTCTTGCTCTCTCACCACCGCTGAGAGTTGACACAGGCTTGAACACATCGTCACCTTTAATTAGGAAAGAGCCAAGCGCTGTGCGGATCTCAGTATTATCCATACGGGGATAGGAGTCGCTTATCTCTTCAAGCGCATTCTTCTTGGGGTCCAGGTCAGATTGCATCTGGTCAAAGTAACCCAGGTCCACCCTTGCGCCAAAGGTCAGCTCATCAAACTGAGCGTCATAGTCACCGCAGAGAATCTTGAACAAGGTAGTTTTTCCGCAACCGTTGGCGCCAACAATGAACACTTTCTCACCTCGGCGGATATGAATATTCACATTCTGAAGCACTTGCTTTGAACCAAAACTCTTGCTTAAATTCTTAACGATAAGCACATCGTTGCCGCTTTCTCTGTCAGGGGTGAAACTCAGGTGAATATGGCTTTCTTCTCCCTCAGGCTTTACAAGGCGTTCTTTGATTCTGTCTGCCTCTTTCTGTTTACTTGCGGCAGTAATAAAGTTATGTTCCCTGCCCCAACGTTTCTGCTGTTCAACTATACCCTCAATGCGTCTTATCTCGCGACTTTCTTTTTCATAGAGTTTCTGTGCCGCCTCAAGTTCATGGGCTTTCTTCTCCATAAAGGTAGTATAGTTACCCTCATAGGCAGTAATTCTCTTATGCTGGAGTTCAATTGTCTTATTTGTAACTGCGTCAAGAAAATATCTGTCGTGGCTGATGATAAGGGCAGAGCCTCTGAAATCCTTGATAAACCCCTCAAGCCATCTGACAGAATTGATATCAAGGTGGTTTGTAGGCTCATCAAGAAGAAGAAAATCAGCCCCTGAAAGGAGAAGTTTTGCAAGTGATAGCTTTGATGCCTGTCCACCGCTGAGAGTACCTACAGCACGATTAAAATCCTCCTCAGTAAATCCAAGTCCGAGAAGTGCCGCTCTTGTGCGACTGCGGTATGTAAGTCCACCATCAGAATTGAAATTATCAATAAGGGCAGTCTGCTTGAGAATCAGGGTATCAATATCCCCCACACCTTTGTCTATGCATCGGGTAAGGGATTCAATCTCCGCCTCCATATTCATAAGAGAAGTAAAAACTGTGAGAAGTTCATCAAACACAGTTCGATCAGGATCACTACAAGCATGCTGCTGCATATACCCCACAGTAGTGTCACGGGCAATAAAGACATCACCCATCACAGGTGACATCTCCCCTGTGATTATCTTGAACAATGTGGTTTTACCTGTGCCGTTTCTGCCGATAAATCCTACAACATCGCCTTTTTCAATATCAAAGCTAACATCAGAAAACAAAGTTCTCTCTACAAATGCCATAGAAAGACCTCTGATACTTACAACCGCCACAGTATCCACCTCGATTCAAAAAAACTAAAATATGGTACACTAATCAATGCACCATAAAAGTATATCATAAAAGACAGAATTATCAAGTTTTTTCTATTTGCATATATTGTATGTATATAAACAATAAAGAAAAAGCATCGACCGAATATATCCAGCCGATGCTTTATTAACCTGATATATAATGTTACTTATTCGTCACCATTAATATCATTCTGAAGCTGTTCGAGAATAGTCTCAATAAATTTCCACTCTTCCTCTGTCTCCACAGGGAGCAGTTTGGTTTCATCCACATCGGGATTATAGATAGAGGCGTACACCTTCACATTGCCTTCCTCATCAAATGAATTATCGGTATAAACAATGTAGTTTTTACCTGTTTCTTCATTTTCAAAGGTAAAAAGCACCTCACACTCAATCTCCTTACCCTCGTCGTTAACAACAGTAAAGGTCATATTTTCATCCATTGCTTCATAATCGATTCTGTCATCCATAATATTATCTCCTTATATAAATAGTATTTTAAAAGCAACAACAATTAGTTTGAATTATCATCACTTTATGTTGTTTATTTATACTTATTGTATCATATTTGCCGATTATCGTCAATAGGTTTTATAAAAAAATTTTAGAAAACACAGGCTATATGACATATTCCGACATATAATAACCCACCGATTCCGGAGCAGCAAACTGCACAGTTCCCACCGTATTCCTCCATTATCGCAGAAAAAAGATAAAAATACCATAACAAGCAAAACTCAGTTTCCATCAAGCTTTTGACAAAACAAAAGAAAAATTTTTAAAATTTTTTCAAAAAAGTGTTGACAAAACCCTCTGTGCGTGTTATATTAATTGAGCGTTCTTCGCTGGTGTAGCTCAGTTGGTAGAGCAGCTGATTTGTAATCAGCAGGTCGGGGGTTCGAGTCCGTCCACCAGCTCCAGAAACAAAGACCTGCTTAATTAAGCAGGTCTTTCATATGGGAGAATTCCCGAGTGGCCAAAGGGGGCAGACTGTAAATCTGTTGTCAGTGACTTCGGTGGTTCGAATCCACCTTCTCCCACCAAAAAATCGACAAGTTTCGACTTGTCGATTTTTTTATTCATTGCGAAAGCAATGGTATATCATCAACAATGGCAATTTGCCATTGTTGTATCTCATCAGTCCGTCAGAACTGCATCTCATCACGCGTAGCGTGTATCAAAAAACTTTCGCAATGATGATATACAAGACTTTGTCTTGATGATATGCAATTTTTTCGAAATTGATGATATACAACGGCAAAGCCGTTGATTAAAAATGTCGGGTTTCGAACATATAGGTCAAAAAATAAATGAACATCGAATTCGTACACCCTTTCCAGAAAAGTCCGTTGCATTAGCATCGGACTTTTTGAGTTTTATATTCGCTTTGAACGGTTAAAAGAAAACTTAGCATCACTCCCACTAAGTCGGAACACCACTAAATATCTTGATATTTAGTGATGTTGTGATATACTGATTATGAGGTGATTTTATGAACAAGACTCCTGATACCAAAAACTTTCTTCTGAAAATTTCTTCCCTGATTACATGTCTGGTTTTACTCTGCACTGTTGTTCCTTTTACAACACACGCACAGAATACCATAAGTTCTGATATTGTAATCCTCTACGAAAACGATGTTCATTGCGCTGTGGAGGGATACTCAAAACTTCTGGCACTGAAAAATGAGCTTAAAGAAGAAAACGAGTATGTTGGTGTTGTCTCTATGGGCGATTTTGTTCAGGGAGATACTCTGGGTGCTATTTCCAAGGGAGAGTACATCATTAATATGATGAATATGGTGGAATATGATGCCATCGGTCTTGGAAACCACGAGTTTGATTATAAGCTCCAGAGACTTTTTGAACTCTCCGACAGCCTTAACACAAAGCCTGTTTGCAGCAATTTTTACAAATCAGGCGAGAGCACTCCTGTTTTCGAGCCATACATTATAAAATCCTATGGTGATATTGATATTGCATACATCGGTGTAACAACCCCCGACACCCTGACTTCATCTTCTCCTGTACAGTTTATGGATGAAAACGGTAAATACATCTATAATTTCAGCGGAGATAACCTCTATGCAACAGTACAGAAGGCAATTGACAGCGCAGAAGCAGCAGGTGCTGAATATATTGTAGGTCTTGCTCATTTAGGTACAGAAGATGTTTACGAGCAGTGGAGCACACCCACTCTTATCAAAAACACATCTGGCTTCGATGTGGTTCTTGACGGACACTCTCACAGCATCGTAGAAGGTATGACAGTTAAGGATAAGACAGGAAACGATGTTACTGTTTCTTCAACAGGTACGAAGTTTGCAAACATCGGAAAACTTACCATCTCAGAGGACAAAATTACCACCGAGCTAATCCCAACGGACACATACACACAGACTGATGCAGGTATTGATGAATACATAATCAAGATTAAAGAAGAATACAGCAAACTCGGAGACCGAATTATCGGCAAAAGTGAATACGACCTTCTGTATGCCGATGCAAACGGCAACCGACTTGTCCGCAACACCGAAACAAACCTGGGTGATTTCTGTGCCGATGCGTTCAGAGTTGTTACAGGTGCCGATATTGGTGTTATCAACGGCGGCGGAATCCGCGCAGGACTTAAAAAAGGCGACATAACATTCAATGATATTTTCAGTATTTTCCCCTTTAACAATACAGTATGTGTTGCTGAGGTAACAGGTCAGCAGATACTTGATTTTTTAGAGCTGAGCGTATGTGCCTATCCTGACGAAAACGGCTCCTTCCAGCATGTTTCGGGACTTACCTATACACTCAATGCCTATATTCCCTCTCCTGTTAAGCTGGATAGCAATATGGCCTTTGAAAGCATAGATGGAGAGCGAAGAGTAACAGATGTAAAAATCCTTAACAGTAAAACAGGTGAGTACGAGGCAATCAAAACCACAAAGAATTATACTATAGCCTCTCATAACTATCTGCTTCTTGACCATGGTTCAGGTGCTACAATGTTTGACAATGCAAAAATAATCAGCAATAATGGTATGCTTGACGCAGAACTCCTTGAAGTTTATATCAACGAGCATCTGAACGGAGTTGTGGGAAAAGAGTACGAAGCCTCACAGAACAGAGTAACGGTGGTTACGGAAGAACAGATTGAAACTCTGCCTGAAGGCACCACACCAAACGCAGATACTTCTGAAAAGTCACCTCATACAGGTGATAACCGTGCATATGTCTGTATGTTTGTTGCAACATCTATACTCGTATCCATATTCTCCATATATGCATACTATAGAAAAGCGAAAGAATAAAAGCGACTGAATCCTGACAATTATCAAGCAACATATTGGTTCAACATAAAAAGCCGACTTTTATGTTTATACGCTTATAATTACAGAACAGAACACAGGAATGCTAAAAAACCGGCTTATCTGTGAGATTTTTTTAAAAAAACTATTGACTTTTTAAAATTGCTGTACTAAAATAATTATTAAATTTGAATATCACAAAACGACTATGATGAAGACGGTCGGAAATGTAGGCTTGACAGAGAGTTGCCGTTTGGTGCGAGGCAACAGCAAAATTTTCCTTATGACCTATCACTTCTGAGTCGGAGGACCGAAAGGCATTTTGCTCAGTAGACTCCTTCCGTATTGCTGCGTAAAAGCAAAGGGCTTGTCAGAGCTCGGTAAGTGACGGAATTTTTCCGTAATTTGAGTGGTACCGCGGGTTTTATAACTCGTCTCAAAGGATTTCTTTTGAGACGGGTTTTTTTGTTTTATTCAGATTTGTAACCATTAACAACTGTCATTTTGAAAGGAGACAAACAAAAATGGATTACAGTTTGAAAGAAGTTGCAGGCAGAATCAAAGGTCTGCGCGAGGCTAAAGGATACACACAGGAGGAACTTGCAAAACTCACAGGTGTATCGGTTGAAGATTATATGCTTTTAGAGGAAGGCGAAACAGACTTCAGTTTCACATTTATCTACAAATGTGCTAAAGCCTGTGATGTTGAGGTTATTGATTTGCTGGAAGGTACCAGTTCAACCCTCAGCTCCTTTGAAATCATCAGAAAAGGCGAAGGCAGCAAAATCCTTAAAAAGCACGGTGTTGAGTACAACAATCTCGCCCCTAAGTTCAAGGATAAACTTGCAGAGCCTTTCCTTGTTAAATTCCCCTATCTCCCTGAGGAACAGTCTGCTCCCATCAAACTCAGTTCCCACAAAGGTCAGGAGTTTGATGTAATCGTAAAAGGTTCACTCAAAGTTCAGATTGGTAATCACATAGACATCCTTCACGAGGGTGATTCTATTTTCTATAACAGTACCATTCCCCATGGTATGATTGCAGTAAGCGAGGGCGGTTGCGAGTTCCACGCCGTTGTACTCAATCCCCAGGAGGGTAGCGTAAGCGAGGAGTATCCCGCTACACCCTATGTACACCCCAAGGCTCCTGTAAAAGAATCCTCTACCAAAACAGTTGCCGATGACTTTGTTGATTGCACTTATGATGAAAATGGTGTTTTCAATGGCATCAGCTTCAAGAATGAGGATAAGTTCAACTTTGCATTTGACTGTGTTGACGCAATTGCTCAGAAGACTCCCGATAAACTTGCTATGATGTGGGTTGCAAACGATAAAACAGACCGCAGATTCACATTCAGCGATATGAAAAAATACTCCGCAAAAACAGCAAACTACTTTGAATCCCTTGGCATCAAGAAGGGCGACACAGTTATGCTTGTTCTTAAGCGTCATTATCAGTTCTGGTTCTGTATGCTTGCACTGCACAAGATTGGTGCAATCGCAATCCCTGCAACAAATCAGCTTGTTGAACACGATTTCACATACAGATACAAGGCTGCTAAAGTTAAGGCAATCGTTTGTACCGCTGATGGTGATGTATCACTTGAAGCAGAAAAAGCAGCCGCTGATTTCCCCGATATGGTCAAAATCCTTGTAGGCGGTCAGAAAGACGGCTGGAACGACTTTAATGTTGAGATGGAGCGTTTCAGCACACATTACTTCCGTAACGAAAACACACCCTGCGGTAACGATCCTATGCTTATGCTCTTCACATCAGGCACAACAGGTTATCCCCGTATCGCAACTCACTCCTATAAATATGCTCTGGGACATTATCCCACAGCAAAGCACTGGCACAATGTAAATCCCGATGGCTTACACTTTACAATCTCCGACACAGGTTGGGGTAAGGCTCTGTGGGGTAAGCTTTATGGTCAGTGGCTCTGCGAGGCTGCTGTCTTCACCTATGACTTTGACAGATTCCACTCAGAAGATATCCTGCCTATGTTCGCAAAATACGGCATCACAACCTTCTGCGCACCTCCTACAATGTATCGTTTCTTCATCAAAGAGGACCTTTCAAAGTACGACCTTTCCTCTATCGAATATGCTACAACAGCAGGTGAAGCTCTGAACCCCGAGGTATTCAACCAGTTCAAGAAGGCAACAGGTCTTACAATCATGGAAGGCTTCGGCCAGACAGAAACAACTCTGTCAATTGCAAACTTTGTTGGTTCTACTCCCAGAATCGGTTCTATGGGTAAGCCCAGCCCCCTTTACGATGTTGTTGTGCTTGATCCCGATGGCAAAGAGTGTAAAACAGGTGACGCAGGCGAAATCTGCATCCGCACTAAAGAGAATGCACCCTGCGGTCTCTTCATCGGCTACTATCTTGACGAAGAAAAGACAAACGAGGCTTGGCACGATGGCTACTATCACACAGGTGATCAGGCTACCATGGACGAGGACGGATATCTTTGGTATGTTGGCCGTATCGATGATGTTATCAAGTCATCCGGCTATCGTATCGGACCTTTCGAGATTGAAAGTGTTATCATGGAACTCCCCTATGTTCTTGAGTGTGCAATCACTCCTGTTCCCGATGAGGTAAGAGGACAGATTGTAAAGGCTACTATCGTTCTTGTAAAAGGTCAGCAGGGTTCCGATGAACTGAAAAAGGAAATCCAGGAGTATGTAAAAACTCACACCGCTCCTTACAAGTACCCCAGAATCGTAGAGTTTGTTGAGGAACTTCCCAAGACAATCTCAGGTAAAGTAAGACGTGTGGAAATCCGCAAAAATGATATTGAAAAAATGAATAAATAAAAAACAAAACGGCAGATAATCTGAGTAACTTCAGATTATCTGCCGTTTTTTCTGACAAATAATATTTTTATTATTTCCTCTTGTATCGTATCCACATTATCAAAAACAGAACCAAAACAATTCCCACAGTACAAACCAAACTGAGTATGGTGGAAAGTTCCCGCAAAAATGGAATTCTGTCAAAATAACCAGCCGCATCTGTCAGCACAGAGAAGATAGATAAAATAGAAAGTAAAAGCAAAAAACCACTAGTGAGTTTTTCATTCTTCAGCTTTTCTTTACTATATATAGTTTCCACCTGGGACTCGTTGTCACGGACATCACCAAGGAGTCTGTCTATATCAAGGAGAGAATACATCCGCATATATACATTCTGATACAACTGGTCGTCAGAAATAACATTGAACGCATATACAGTCTTAAGCTCAGATATACGAGATGCAAGATGCTCTATTTCCTCAAACTTGCACTTGTTATAACGAGAAATATCATCTATCAGTTTTATAGCCGTAAACCTCTGATTAAGAAGCAGAAGATACATAAAATTATAATTGAAATCAAGGTGGTCCCTCTTATAATTCTTGAGAAAATAGTCTGTTCTCTTATCTCCGCTGAGACCGAATATATTCACAAGCCCCTCCTGAGAGCCTGCCCAGAAATCATACTCATAAGGCTGATACAACATGTCATATTTACTGTCTTGTTTGGGCATAAGGAAGTTGTTGTGATAGCCTCTTGCCAGATGTCTCAGGTGAGAATAAACAGCATCTTTATCAGAAATATCCTCCATATAAATACGATGAAACATCCTGCACTCTTTCTTGAATCCGTTTCCTGTAAAAAACAACTCAGGTTTGCAGGAAGCAGGAAAAAGTTCAGACAGTAAGTCGTACATGCTATCTGTGATTTCCTCAGATTTATCACTTCTCACCGCATTTTTGAAGCAAAAAGAAAAATCGGCAATCTGGGTAATGGTCATTCCATCATAAGTCACAAGCATCTCCACAAAAGCACAACCTGTACCAAAACAGGTAATCCTGACAGATTCCAGCACAGGAGAAACAGAGTGATTACAATACTTGCCGAACATACACATTGAAGGCAGATGCTCATCCTTAACTCTGAATACAGAGCAACGCTCGGGATCAGAATAAATCTTTGCCGCATAAGGAAGCAGATACTGAGGTTTATCCTTAGTGTCAATAGGCTCAAAAAAATCTGATTTCCTCAGGGAAGCAGTAAAACCGCTATAATCGTCAACCCACACAGGTGCATAAAAAACAGTAGCATTTTTCTGATAATCACACTTGCTCATAAAAGCACTTCCTTCGCAAAAAATCCGGCAAACCATTAATCATTCTGCAATTATTGTATATTTTTCAACCCTCTGCTGTCAACAAAATACTATTATTTTGTATCATCTGCAGAATAAAACACCTTATTTGTCACAGTTTGTCATTTATCTGCTGCCAAAAAAGCAGTATAATCATTTCAAAAAAAATAACATTGAATATAAAAAGGAGAATTGTTATGTTACTAGGTATTATTCTGATAATCTTTGGTGTTGCATCCTTATCATTTGCTGTAAACTCATATTTTTATCTTATTGCAGGCATCGGTCTTATCCTTGTGGGCATAGGCAGAATCAGAGAGGATTTAAGACCTGTTCCGACAAAAAGCGGTCACTCCTCAGACAGTTCCTACAGCGGTTCATATGATGGTTGCGACTATAACGAACATACAGGTTCAGGTATACCCGAGGGAGCGTATCTTGAAGGCGGCAGATACGAATCCTTCTCAGGTCAGGGTTGGACAAGAGATGCCTTCGGCAATCCCTGTAACTACATTACAGGTGTCAGCGTGGAAAGGGACTTCTACGGTGACTACCGCTTCAGTGATGATGACGGATATGGAAGCATCCACGATAGTGCTGAATATGGCAGATATAATATGTACTATGGGGACTAAATATTCTTTGCTCTGTACTATATGTCCACAGGGCAGTATTACTATCCCATTGCTATATCTCCTTAGCACATTATTCACTTTAAGCGTATTTGTCTTTTTGTTTAATTTTTGTACATTTTCTTCAAAAATAATCTTGACATTCTATTACAGTTGTAGTATCATAATCTTACTTAAATTTATAAAATATTCATAAAATATTCATAATTCGCCGTTTTTTTTCGGCACAATATTATACATAGGAGTGTTATTGAATGCTATTCATTAAAAAACATGCAAAAACGGTCCTTGCCTATGTCCTTTGCGCAATCACTTTGCTCAGTTTGTGTTGCATAGCAGTACCTGCTGCATCTGTATATGCAAGACCTGACAAGCATATTTACTTGGTTATGGACGACTCAGGCAGCATGGAGTCCTTTGATCGCTATAAAGAAGCCAACTACTCCCTCCAGACTCTTCTTGCTATGACTGACAAAACCGATACTGTTGACCTTTATTTCCTTAATTCAAAAACATCAAAAATCGGTAAACTTGACCTCGCCAACAAAAGCAATAAAATGTTGGAAAAAGTCAGAGTCAATTATCCTGATGCTGATGGCGGCACTCCCTACGATGTGGTTCATCAGGCTCAGCAGGATCTGAAAAGCAGTGTTAAAGACAACTCAGATGACGAATACTGGCTCATCGTTGTAACAGACGGAGGTTTTGACACAGCCTCAATAGACTGTGAGTCCGACATCGTTACCTTCTCTAAAACTCAGCTGAAAAACGGTACATATCCAAATGTACTTTGCGTTTCAATTAACAGTTCCAGTTTTGTTTCTGCATCTAAAACATCTGAAAACCTCAAAACACTGGAAAACGCTGATGTCAGGACTTCTATGAATGAAGCCGCAAAAATCATCTCTGACCGAATTGAAATCAGCAACTTCAATCTTTCATCGGATGGCAAAAACATCAGTTTCAACACCCCCTACCCTGCAAAGAACATCATTATTTTCTCTCAGGAAACAAAGACATCAATCACCAATCACTCCAGTACCGCTAACATAAAAACAGACGAAACATACGAGGTTGTAAACCCTAATACAAACAAGCCCTCCTCCGTATGCTTTGTAACAGAAAAAAGCGGCGGCAGCATTCCCTCGGGACCTATTTCCTTTAATTTTTCAAGCAAATTAGACACAAACAATACAGTAGTTCTTGTTGAACCTGCTATCGCTCTGGCTGCACATTTTTATAATCAGGATGGTACAGAGTGTGATCCTCAGGACCTGAGAATCGGTGAAACAGCAAAACTTATTTTCACAATCTGTGATCCTGCAACAAACCAGCCTATTGATGAATCTGTCATCAACGGTGGCGTCAAATACTCCGCAGATATCAACGGCACCACTTACAATGACAACGAAATCGACTTTACCATTGATTCAGAAGACCTGACTATTGATATGTTTGCTGAATTCACAGACGGATTCACTCTGGACATACACAAGGAATTCACAGACCTGGAACCGGTAACTCTTGTTTCTATGGTAATCTCTGATGGCGGTAATTTCTCAGAAGATCTTTACTCACTTGATGATTCAAGTTACATCACAGCAACCCCCTATGTAAACGGTGCTCAGTTCACCGCTGACCAGATCAGCAAATCAAACCTGAGAATCAAAGGTGACAACTTCTTTACCTCACGATTCGTTATAGAGCCTGACCCTGCTTCAGGTGTATTCAGGATCTATCCCAAGGGCGGTATTTTCAAGGTGTTCACTCCCTTCACAACAGAACTGGAGGTTACCCTTGAACCTATAGCAGGCGACCCTGTTACCGAGAGAGTAACCGTAGAACTGACAGGGCCCAGAAGATGGCTTCCCTTCATACTGGCAATTCTCGGTATTCTCATTCTTATCTATCTTATTGTAGTTTACTCCTACAAAAAGAAGTTCCCTCTGGATCTGAGGTTGTACTCATATCAGATCACAGAGTACGGTGTACCTATAAATGTAAAAACTACTCTCAACAAACCAAAAACACTCTTCCACCCCGGAGTAATCGACCCGATTTCCGCATTACCGCATCCCGGTCCTTTTAAAATCAGACTTCGTTGTGTAAGCAGCGGATACGGCGATCTGGTACTTATAGCAAATGGAAACAGTTCTTTTGTTCAGAATGTCAAAAAAATCAAAATGGAAACAGCAAATGATCCTTTTGCCGCTGTCAGCAACCCCTTCCTGAACAATCCTGATTCTCCTGCCAACGAATCAGCTGATTCGGGACACCTGCAGTTCAAGATCTTGCCTTCAAGTCAGGAACTCAGCGGTCTCAGTCCTGACTATGCCGATAAGGTTGCCTTTGGTGGCGGAAATGTTGATCACAAATACAAAAACATTCTTATTATCAAGGATGGAGAATTCCTTCAGGAACAGCCCTATTCTCAGAACTTCCCCAAGTTACAGCTCAGATATGTAAGAAAAAGAACACAAAAGAGAAACAGAGAAATATAAAACCATATATAAAAGGAGAAAAAATTATGGATACTAATTATTCAAACTCAACTCCACTCAGTGCATACAGACCTAAACAGGTACTTCTCATTGGTCTTGGCGGTGTAGGTAGCAGAATTGTCAACTACATTATGCCCAAAGTACCTGCCGAGTACAGACCTTATACACAGGCTGTATCTATCGACACAGACCTGAATGATATGAAAAAACTCAAGTATATTCCTCTTGATAATCAGATTGTTCTTGGTGCAAACACTACTGTGGGCAAGTATATGAGAGACAATCCTGATGTTGGCGACTGGATGGTAAGAGGTGATCAGCTTGATCTTATCAGAAGCCGCAACACAAAAAATGGTGCGAAACAGATCCGCATGGTATCCCGTATTGCTCTGCGTGCAACAAACTCTCAGGGCCATCTTGGAAAGAGAATTGAACACGCCATCAATAAACTGAATGCTATCGATGGTAAAACTGAGGGTAGCGGTCTCCTTGTTCTTGTTGTATGCTCAATCGCCGGCGGTACAGGTGCAGGTACAGTTATTCAGGTTCCCATCTATCTTGAAGAAGCTATCAAGAATGCATACGACAGCGACAATGTACAGTTCGAATGTGCAATGCTTATGCCCAACGCATTTTCTACTACACTTTCTACAGAAAACTACGAGAGCGCAAAAGTAAACGGATATGCTGTACTCAGAGAACTTATGTCTCTGAACACAGGCAGAATGAGAAGATTCGAGTACTTTGAAGCACACGAAGTAGATACCGCTGATGAGAGATGCGCACCCTACGGAAGAGTAATGCTCTTCGATAACAAAAATGGTAAGGGTGAGTCCATCACTGGTGCTGTTGATACAGTTCATGTGCCGCTTATGGGTGATGCTCTGGCAGAATATCTGTTCGGCCCTGCAAACGGCAAAATTACCAGTGCCCTTGACAATACTCTCAAGAGAGTTTATGACACAAACGGCGCAGGTATCTTTGGTGCAGTAGGCAAAGCAGACCTCCTCTTCCCCAGAGTTCTTTACAAACAGTTCTGTGTTGCAAACTGGATTGACTCTACACTCTCCGACACATGGCTTTATCCTGACAAGGAAGCCGCCGAGAATTATCGCGAAGTTGTCCGCAACGCAAGAGAAAAAGGTCAGCCCAAGCCTGATGAAAAAGTTAAATATATATACTACAACAACGCTGTAATGAGAAAGCAGTCCACTTTCTACAACGCAATCAAACGCCAGCTTGTAACAACTTCCCCCGATATGCCCGGTGTACCAGTTTCATTGGCAGAAGCCTATTGGAAAAACGTTTCAAATTCTGTTGTAAAACAGTTAATTGAAAATGATGAAGCTGTAAAGACCGCTTACTTCAATGTAAAACTTGACTCTTCCTTCTCTTATCCTTCCGGCCTTGACACTGCCAGAACAATGTTCAATTCTTACTACCGCGTATTAGAAGGACAGAGCGCTCAGATTCCTGTTCTTGCAAAGAATTTCATGCAACCCTCCGAGGCAAAAACCGCAAAATTCTACAGCAAGGACGGAGATCCCAGATTCATTTATTCTTTCATAAAAGCAGGAAAACTTCACCCCATTGCTCTGCGTTGCTTCCTGTACGAGTTATACACCACTCTTTCCAAAGAAATAGCTAAAACCGCAGAAATCTCTAATCCCAGCAGCAAAACTGAAAGCGATTGGAGAGATATGCTCTCAAGCAGAAGAGACAGAGATGTTAATGTCAACGACGAACGCAACAATATGAAGACACAGGCAAGTAATATGCTCAAAAAGATGCTTGCCGAAAGAATGCGCGAAATCCTTGTAGAACTTATCAACGAAGTTGAAGACCTGTTCCATAGTGTTCTTAAGGTAAAAGAGTTCTTCGGAAACTCCTCAAAGGATTGTCTTACTCAGATTGATCGTCTCAACGATAAAGCAGATACAGTTGTTGTAGGCAGTTCGTTGTCAATGATCAACTGCTGGAATGTATTCAACTCTCAGACTCATGAGGGTGAAGAAGAAGAGGACGACATCGTAGATGAGACACTCTCTGTTGAGTTGTGCAAACTTGTTTACAAAAACTTCTTTAAGCATGTAGACGGAGAAACCAGCACAACAATTCAGATCGGAGAGGATATCTACAGAATTCCCACCGACTACACGGACATTCTCAGAACACAACTCCAGAGTCACTTTATGCATAAACTTACCCACTCCTACGGAAAACTTTTCCCTGATAATGTAGTGGAAGCAGTTAAGTATGACTGTGGAGTAAAGAATTTCTGGAACGCAATGAAAAAAGCAAACCCGGCTATTCCCGTTTCAAGTCTCAAGTGTGCAGATCCCACAAACTCAGAGTATTATCAGATGGCTGTAAATTATGGAGTTGACGCTATCGATCCCGTGGATACCCTCAATCTCCTCCTTGCTCTTACCATAGGCAAGTCTGAACCCAGATGTGGCTTTATCACTCAGGCTGATGGCGAAGACTACACAAACAGATATATGGTTATGAACAAGGGTATTCTTCAGATGACTCCCGCTTACAACAATATGGAGTCAGAGATTATCGAATCCACAGAAGACCTTACTCAGATTATGCCCGGTGTCAGCACTTCAATGATTGAGGGCATTAATGTCAATGCTTGTTTTGAGGGCAACTCTTTAGACAAAATCACCTGTATCACTTCTTATGCAGGTCTTGAGCCACGTAACTTTGTTGCTCTTCTTGCTCCTGATTCAGACAAGAATGCTCCTCAGGATGCAATGGGTTACTACAAGCCTTACAGAGAATACATCACTGAGGTTGTAACTGACCCCACTAAGATCACCCCTCACCTTGACAGACGTTGGCACTTAACCGACAAACTGGCAGACATTACACCCTCTCATACACATTCTGTATGGAAACATGCTGCAAAGGCTTTTGTACACGGCTTTGTATACGACCTTATTCAGGTTGCCGACAATGGCGAAGTTGTGTTCGGCGCTGACAACGACAAGCATTTCTTAGGAATTGACAAGCGCGGCAAATTTACAGTAGATTTCATCTCATCTTCAGAACAGGCTAAACTTGCAGATCCCTCAACAACTGCCTCTGACAAAAAAGACATTCTTAATGCAATTCTCAATAAAGTATTTGAGCGACTTGCAAACGATCCCATACTCAGCACAGCAATTATCGAGTATGCTGAGGAACAACTTGCTGATGATCGTCTCTTCTCCAAGGCAAACTTCCTTAAGAAGGCATCAGAGACAGAACTCAGAGCTCTCTCTATCTATCCCAGCATCCTTGATGTTATTGATGGTTACTACAACGGCTCTTACAGAGCAAAGCATATTGAGAAAGATTTCGCAAAAGATACAACCCGTTATATGTTTGAGGTTGTTATCTCAACAATATTTATGCAGATTTCTTCTATGTCAAATGCTGCTTACGATGTAAAGCAGGTTTGCTACACCGCAATTGATCTTCTTTATAAGAAGGCAGTATGCGATGACCTTCCTGCCAACACCAACACAAGTGGAAACCTCAGCATCAAAAATGTATACACAACAGATGAAGAAGCACAGAATGACCTTGATGCTCTTCTCGGTATTATCTCCAATCCTGTTACTGCTGCATCAACCACCAAGCCCTTCTCAGACGGCGGCGACTGCGATATGAAGAACGCCTGCAATATTATCGACCAGTTAATGAGAGAAAGTGTTGAATAATGGCTATCTACCAGAAAAAAGCTATTGCTATCATAGAGGATAACCTCTATGATAGCATAGTGTTCTACAAGTCTGTACTGGATAACAAAGATTTCCATACAGGACTTAACCATATAAAGTTAATCCCCTTATCTGACCTGTCTGCCACTATTCCGGCAGACAGGATAGATGATTATGGGGTTTGTTTTTATTTGTTTGAAAGAATTAACACAACAGACGAATACCTTGCATGCTGTAGCCAGATCCTACAGTCAAACAACATTGACAACATAATGCTGTTTTGCCAGGATCGAAATAAACCCTTTGATTTTCCTAAAGGAAGTTATGATAAAATCATAAACTACGGAATCGTCTGTGACCTTTATCTTGACAGCGAAAACCTCGCAACTGATGTTTCCCGTCAGCACACGGAGCGTTGCATTAAGTTGCTTTCTCTGTTGACAACTCTTTGTGCAGTTGAAGAACGCGCCTTTTCAAGAAAACAGATTGCTGTTCAAATAAAACTTAATTACAAGGCTGTTTTCTGCGCTGCTATGCACAAGTGCCTTGAATTTTCGGAAGAAATCAAAAAGAAAGAACATCGTATTTCTCAGTGCAAAGATAAAATCACCGAACTTGAACACAAAAAGCCTTTGCATTATTCCTGCAAACATTTCTCTGAAATTCCGGAAATTAAACTGCCGGACATTGACATAAGTAACCCCGATTTGGACAATAACCTGCGTATACTGGGAAATGCCTATGACGAGTGTAACAGTATTCTCAATGACTCCATCGACAGAGACATCACTATTGTCCGTTATGCAATGACAGATCTGGATTCACAACAGACAGCAGACATAATCCCTGACAGTCTTCTTGCTGAATCCCCTACTCCGGACAACCCTGTTCCTGTCAGCAACGATCTTCTGAAAAGAACTGAAACCGACCTGGAGACAGATGCATACCTGAATATTCCGGAAGCCATCAGAATTGCCAAAACATTCTCTAATGTAAAAAAACCTCGTTTCAAGGATTTTCTTATAGCCTGTGGCTTCGGTCTTTCCGCATTTATACTTCTGATTGCTTCTGTTTACCTTATCAGCACATTACAAAACAGGGCGTCTTTTTCAAATAGTGAACTATTGATTGTTTTTCTTGTTCCTGTAGGCCTTATCATTCTCTCTGCTCTTATGGGATTTATTATCAATAAAATCGATTTTGGCAAAATCAGAAAAGTCCTTAAAGAAATCTCAGCTGCAATAAAAACTATAAAAACAAGACTTGCAATTATTATTTCCCAAGTAAGAAAGTATCTGAACACATTCATAACAGTATATTGCAATTATCACACAAGGGATTATTATATCGCATCCCTGCGAAAAGCCATAGAATCACTTGTGAATGAAAAGAAGCAACTTTTCCTTTCACAGAGTGTTTATCAGACTCTTTGTGATGTAATGGAACAATCCCACAATGAAGGTGTAACACAATGCGACACAAAAGCAGAACCTAACCTGTGTCAGAATGATAACGATTTATTGTACACAATGTCTTTTGATTCTGCAGACGACTTCCTGAGCAGTCAGATTTCTCATATTGACGAAGAACAGGAAAAGCCCAAATGCACATCTCTTTCAGACAAATACACAACCGCAAAGGGTTGTGTTGAGTATATTGGAAACTATTCTGAAACCGAGATTTCGGGTAACGAATGTGAACCCTTCAGAAACATCAGCGTTCCCTGGATATCAGAAATTTCTTTCGATTTAAGAGGAACAGGAGGTAATATATGAAACCTATTTTAGCTCTTATATTGCTTTATGTTGCTCAGATTCTCCTTTCTGAAAGGAAAGAAAAACGATACAGCAACATTGAGTCTACGCTGGTATCCGGTGTAGTGTGTCTTGTAAATACTCTTGTTGTTGTACTGGTGGCACTTCTCAGACTGAACATAGAATATCTTGGCTGGATAACCGCCGCTGTACAGGCTGCTGCTATTATCGGATGCAAGATTTATATCAGAAACCGCAACAGCCACGACAAACACATCGTTCCCTTGGAGTACCTGACAGGTACCAGAGGAAAGATTGTTTCACATTTCTACAAACCCAACGAAGTCGGTCCCGGTCTTTCATTAAAAAACCATTTTGTTTACATAGGAATCACCAGTTTTGTATGCGCAGCCCTTCTCTACATCTACTTTATAGTGCAGACATTCTCTCAAACTGCTACAAGTTTGTATCTGCTTCCCGAAACAGCAGGATCTCTTATTTCTTTTCTTATAGAAGTAGGTATTTTCCTTTCGGGAACATCTGAATTTGCAGAACAGTATGACCGCTATCAGCGCTCTAAAAGGTGCAGAACATCTAAGGAACTGGCAAGTGCAAGGTACTACCACCTTGATGATTATGAGTATATTTTCAAAGACAACTATGTCAGTGAAAACCATCATATTCTCAGAGCCACAAAACAGCATTACATTCCTGAAACTCCCCTCAGCAGTATTACATTCTATGATTTCAAAAGCAAGACCACTCACACCTACAAGCCAACATATACAAATGTTGCACTTGAAAACTTCATAAAATCAAACAATCTTGAAGTCAACGAACCTTACTGTGCAGCTTTCAATCTGATTGAGAAGAATCAGAATGTTCTGCTCAAAACTCCCTCTTATGTAGATTTTGAGCCTTATCTTGCTGCTATCATCAAACAAAAGGTTTCCAATACAGAAAAACTGGTTTTCATTGTCAACTCTGCAGAAAATCAGAACTATATCATCACTAATCTTAAGCGCATCTTCTGTGATTACTTCGGATTCAAGGCTGTTCCTGTTTTCCGCACTCTGGAAGACTGGTTCAGAGAAACCAAACTGGCAGAACAGAAATCTTCAGATCCCTTTGCAGACAATACAGAAGACGTACCGAAGCAACCTGATGTTATTGTCGCTTCTCCCGATGATATCTGCGATCCCCTCTACACCCCCCTTGTCAGAAAAATTTCAGACCGTCTGGGCCTAATTATTTACTACAACTTCAGCGACTGTGTACAGGAACATCCTTTGTACGCAAAAATCGTTCATGCTGTTCTTGATAATGAAGATGTAGTCAGCACCCTGTATATGACTGACGGCTTCTGCGACCTTGAGCAGACTCTTGATAACTTCTTCTCTGCACGCACTATTTATCAGATAACAGTTCCCAGAAGTGTACCAAGAACCAGTTATGATATGATATGGAAACACGAGAATTCTCAGGAACTTCAGTTCAGAGAAATAACCGATGCATCCAGAAACTTCGGTTCGCATATTGCAATTCTTTATTATGCACTGAGATTCATCAAAAACGATGCAATGGTTGTTGCTGATGAATATGATACATATGCGGAAAATATTCTGAACTACAAGGACGACAGGGTTCTCAACAGAATCGATCATCATGTAGGCTGGTCCAATGTTGCTTCCGGAAGAAGCGTATTCTGTACTGTTTCCGATACCAACAACAATATCCCTCACACATATCTGGCTATGAGAGGTATCGGCAAAGAAAACGAGTATATCAATATCATCTCCAGACCGTATCTTCTCAGAAAATACCTTGCTTTCTATCTGAAATATTTCAGTTCAGAACCCGGTGTTCTGACCACCTTCTCTTCAGGTATAATCAAAACTCCTCGTGCAATAGCTATAGAGGCTGTTGTCCTGGCATATATTCTTGGCTGTAAAGAATCCCAACTTGTTGATTATGCAAAGAAGCTAAAATTAGAACTCACATTCTCCCCTTCTGAAATACTCACAGAAATAGCAAATATCGCATATGATGGTATAATTCAGATTAATATCACCTTTGATGTAACAAAAGGAGAGCGTTACTTCATTGACGAAACCTCCTACTGTGCAATTATGGAAAAAGGTGAACTGACAACAAAAATGCTGTTCTCTGCCAATGGAGAAATTATCCGCCGTGCCTACAGAGATTACAGATACCTTGTGCCTCATCAGAAAATCGTTTTGAATGGTACAAAGTACACTGTCCTCTCAATCAAAGGCAATCAGGCTGAGATTACAAACTCCAACAACAGAGACCCTGTATATGCAACAAGAATTGTAAGAACATGCTCTGCTCAGGTTGAAAACTCCGAAAGTTACGGAAAAATCTATCAGCACGGCAATGATTCTCATCTTGATTTCACCCATATGAAATGTAATGCGAGAATTGGCGTATTGGGACGAATCTCTTTCACCGATTCCTACTCTCTGTTGGGAGAAAACACCAGATTTAACTTCACCAAGATTGATAATATTCCCGAGAAGAATTACTCTCACACAAACATCTTCAGAATCAAAATCGGAAGTTCTCTTATTAATGCAGAAAACAAAGACAAACTTTCTCATATGCTTTCCCTTTTATTTCATGAGATGCTTCCCACATTCTTCCCCAAACACCACGATAAAATTATGGTATCTTGTTCAGGCTGGAACATAAACAGTAGTCTTTCTGACGAAAACATTTGTCCTGACCACATTGTTACTATGATGGATATTGATGATCCCGATACTTTAAAAGATAACGAAATCTGTATGTATGTTATGGAGGATTCCTCTCTGGAGACAGGTACTGTCAATGTGTTCTGGCAAGATGAGGAATTCAGATATATGCTGAAAGTCCTTGAGGATTATCTTTACTTCATCGAATACGTGGACAGAGATGAGTGTGATACTATGTTCACCCGTCAGCATAATGATACCCTCCATACTCTGCGTAAGGTACTTCTCCTTGTAATCAACGAACAGGTTGATGGAGATCACTCTCACCGATGTATCAACTCTATCCGTGAAACCCGCAACAAGTTCAATCAGCTGGATCTTTCCAAAAAATATGCACTCAGGTGTGATTTCTGCGGAAAAGAAATCTCTACTGCAACAGGAATGAAGAACTCCTATCACTTCTATCATTACTCAGGTATGATAAGTTGCCCTGTTTGTTACTCACAGGCAGTATGTAGCGAGAATTACAGCATAAATGATGTGAAAAAACTGGAGGGAATGATTCGTCAGTGGCTATACAACAGGTTTGAAGTAGGTATCAACACTAAGTTCTACAATTATCTGGAAGATGCAGAGTATATTGCAAACAGAACTTCTTACGCCAACAGATTTATTGTTACAGACGATTGTGAACCATTCTTCATTAACGGTATCGCCAGTTCGGGTTGTAACTATGATCCCGAACTCGAAGTAGGAGTAAACGCTGAGGCTGTACCATGTACACCTCTTGTTAAGGAAAAAACCGATATCTATGACATCGAACGTGCTTCGTACAGAATCAACGATAACGGCTATGGCTACATTCTCATCCGTGATGGTTTGCCCCGTCGGGAATACGAAGGTACACTTTGTCACGAGATGACTCACCAATGGCAGTTCGAAAACCTAGACCCTGTGCTGATGAGCCAGAATATTCCCGCAGGTGTCTGTGATGAATTCGGCAATGCTGTTCCTTTGCAGAACTTCCGTTACGAGGGACATGCAACATGGGCAGGAATTCAGTATCTTAAGCATACCGGCAGACACAAGGAAGCCCATGCTATGGAAAGAAGCATGAAGTACAGAAACGATGAATATGCCTTTGGTTACAAATGGTTATGCGAACTGATGAAAGTCGGAAATCTTGACCCCTATGCAATCCCCTATGGAAGAGATAAGGAGTTCAAGAAGCAATTGAGATACTACCAGCGCAAGAATAACGCCTTTGGTGTAATGGCTCTCTATTACGGCAGACCTTCTGCCAATCTTCCTCCTGTTGATGATTCTGTAGATACAGACGCTTCAGAAGATACAACAGAAGAAACATAACCTTCAATATTAAGAGTACATTACGGCATCTCACAAAACAACTTAAACACCGCTCTTTGCAATGAGAGCGGTGTTCTTTTTTCTACAATGCTACTTTTTGTTAATAAGTATGTTTTTGGTGTGTAAAAATCCTTGAGAATTATGGGATAAGACAATAGAAAACAGTCGAACTTTGTGCTATACTATCAAATTGTGTGCGATAGTATTTTCGCACTGAAATCATTATTTAAGAGTAAAGGAGCAAGGGCTATGGCACAGAGCGTTGCATTGAAGCAAAAACACACTGCAAAACTTTACAAAGCACTGAAAATCATTCTTGACTTCATAAAGAAGAATGTTGTGCTTACTGTGGCTTTTTGCGCTGCAGGTGTTACAAGCATCTTTGTCCCTGTAGACAGAGAGTATCTGGGCTACTTTGACCTTAAGACGCTTACTTGTCTTTTCTGTGTACTTGCAGTTGTATGCGCCCTTAAGAATATCCGATTCTTCTATCTCCTTGCTCAGAAGATCGTTGAGAAGTTCTCAACAGTCAGACTCAGCGTTCTTGCTCTTGTATATATAACCTTTATCGGTTCTATGCTCATTGCCAACGATATGGCACTCCTCACATTCCTGCCTCTGGGTTACTTTGTACTGAGCAGCACAAACAAGCCCCGCTATATGGCATTCACCTTTATAATGCAGAACATCGCCGCAAACTTAGGCGGTATGCTGACACCCTTTGGCAATCCTCAGAACCTTTATCTCTACTCAAAGTTCAACATTCCCACCATGGAATTTATGGGAATTATGCTTATCCCATTCTTACTGGCTATTACCCTCATCACCCTGTGCTGTATCATCTTTGTAAAGCCTGAGAAGCTTGAGTTCCAGGGTGAAAAGACAAGTCTTCCCAAAGGAAGAACTGCAATCTATCTTGTGCTTTTTGCACTTTCAATTGCTATTGTTTTCCGCGGTATTCCCTATTGGATTGGTCTTATTGTTATTCCCATTGCCCTGTTCTTTATGGATAAAAATGCCCTTAAATCCGTTGACTATCCCCTGCTCCTCACCTTTGTTTTCTTTTTCATCTTTGCAGGCAATATGGCTCGTATAGGAGTTGTAAGGGATGCTCTCTCCTATCTTTGTGAAAAAAGCACTCTGCTGTTTTCCGTTATGTCCTGTCAATGTATCAGCAATGTTCCCTCTGCAGTACTTCTTTCACAGTTTACAGACAACTACGCAGATTTGCTTGTAGGTGTAAATATCGGCGGTACAGGTACTCTGATTGCCTCTCTTGCAAGTCTTATCACCTACAGCGAATATACAAGACATTATCCCAAGGACACCGACAGATATATGAAACTTTTTTCTATCTTCAACTTCGGTTTTCTGTTTATCCTCACCACATTTATGTTCATACTTAAATGGGCAGGAGTATGCTGAATATAATGCTGAAAATACTATTACAGTCTGCTCCTTTGCAGGCTGTTTTGTTTTTCCGTTTAAATTGACAATAACCGTCACAAAGGATATAATTCACTATAGATTTATAAAAAACAGGAGTATCCTATGATTGATTTCAGACCTGTAAGCATTAAGGATAAAGAACTATATAATAAATACCTGCCTTTTACCGCACACAGAGGTTGCGAATACACCTTTGCAAACCTTATGATGTGGGGTGAGCAGAGAATAGCCGAAATGGACGGAGTGCTCTTCAGACTCTCCTTCTATGACAACCACTATTCCTATGCATTCCCAATCGGAAATGGAGACATAAAAAAGGCTGTAACCGAGATTATAAAGGATGCCGAACAGCGCGGTATCCCCTGCTCTTTCTTCGGTGTTTACCAAGAGGATGCAAGGATTATTGAGGAACTTTTTCCCGAGCAGTTTGCCTTTATCAAAGCCCGTGACGGCTTTGACTATGTGTATGATATTATAAGCCTTGCCACACTCAAGGGCAGAAAATATCACAGCAAACGCAATCACCTGCACAGATTCACAGAAAGCTTCCAGAACTACAGTATGGAGCCTCTTGATAAACACAATCTCCACAAGGTATCTGAACTTGCAGAAAACTGGTATACTCAGAAACTCCTTGAAAACCCCGATGGTGACTTTGAGATGGAAAAAAACGCTCTGTCTGTTGCACTATCCAATTATGAGGATTTAGGATTTGAAGGTCTCCTGCTGAAAAATGGTGAAGATATACTTGCCTTTACTATGGGCAGTAAAATGACCGAGGATACCTTTGATGTACACTTTGAAAAAGCTGTAACTCCTGCCGCTTATGTGGCTATAAACAACGAGTTTGCAAAGTATATAAACAACAAATATCCCGAAATAAAGTATCTTGACCGGGAAGAGGATATGGGACTTGAAGGTCTGAGAAAAGCAAAGGAGAGTTACCGCCCGCAAAAACTCATTGAAAAATTCAGGGCTGTGCTGATTGATGAAAATCTCATTCCCCGATGTGCCAAAGACAGGGATAAGGAAAACCTGTATACACTCTGGCAGGAGGCTTTTGGTGACAGCAGGGATTTTCTCGACATTTTCCGCAGTACCGCATATGCTCACAACAGATGCCGACTTATTGCAAATAGCAAAGAAGTACTTGCGGCGCTTTACATCTTCGACTGTATTTACAAAGGCGAAAAGATTGCATACATCTATGCTGTAGCAACTGCAAAAAGCCATCGCGGTCAGGGACTTTGCAACCTGCTGATGGCAGACACCCACAGATACCTCATAAAGAACGGCTACAAAGGTGCTATCCTCGTACCTGCAAAGGAATCCCTCTTCCGCTTTTACGAGAATATGGGTTATGAAATATGTACTTTTGTTAATGAAATTTCAGCAGAAGCTCAAAGCGAAACTTTACAGCTTGAAGAACTCTCATCTTCCGACTACGCTGACCTCAGAAAAGCCTATCTTGATGAAAATTCAGTTTTGCAGGAGGGTGAAAACCTGCGATTCCTTGAAACTTACGCAAGATTCTATAGGGGTGAAAACTTCATCTTTTCCGCTTATAAAGAGGATAACACTCTTCGCGTTTTAGAAATTCTTGGCAATACAGATAATTACAGCGAGATAGTAAAAACTCTTGTTTGCGACAAAGGAACATTCCGCACAAAGGGTAAAGAAAAACCTTTTGCTATGTACTATCCCCTCTGTGACACCATAAAAGATTACCCCACATATTTGGGCTTTGCCTTTGACTGATAAAACTGCTGTCAATATCTGACAGCAGTTTTTTATTGCTACAAAACCTATAATATGATACAATTCTCGTAGAAACTATAATTTCTGCAAAGGGTGTGATTAATGTGGAAGAAAACAATAAGCTTTATGTGATGATTTCAAAAACTCACACAGGTATCGGAAAAGCCATCAGAATGTTCTCCCGCTATCCATATAACCATGTTGCCCTGACTCTTGACAGCAGCTTCCGCAACTGGGTATCCTTTGCAAGATACAACAGAGATACCCCTCTGTACGGTGGTTTTACCAAAGAACCTGTGGAGAGATACTTTGCAGATGAAACAGCAGACAATACAGTTCAGGTCAAGGTGTTTGCCCTTGATATCACCAAAGAGCACCACAAGAACCTGTCTGAGCTTTTCTCCTGTGCAGGAGACCTTGAGAGCGGTATGGTATACAATTTCTTTGACATAATTGCAGCAACAGTAGGTGCAAAAATCCCTGTTGCAAATGCATATACCTGTCTCGGTTTTGCAAGGGCAGTTCTTCAGAAGGATTACCGCTCTATCAAAGCGCTTGACAAAGACCTGGAGTCGCATCTGATTTATCAGGGACCTCTTCAGGAGCTTGTATCCGACAGCGGCAACAGAACCGATTTATATTTCACCCGACTGGGATTTATCAAAGGCACCCGCAAAACCTTCAAAAGTTTCACTGTACTTACTCTCAACACTATAAAAGCAAAAAGCACAGACAAAATATCCCGACACCTTAACAATAAAACAGTCAACTCCTCTGAGGATATCTCCGACTGATTCTATCTTATGTAGAAATATCAAACACATAAATTGTTTACATTTTATAGGATGACAACAGGTGAGCATTTATGGTACAACATATACATATAAACCAAAAGAAGGATTTTATGAGGCGACCAAAAATCAAAAACCTGCTTATGCTCACCCTGGCAGGCATTACTGTTTTTCTTGCTCCCGTAAAGCTTTAAGACAGCGGTATCTCCGGCACCTCTATGCTGCTATCTCAGATTACTCCTCAGTATCTGACACTTTCTGTATTTCTGCTTGTACTGAACATTCCACTCTTTCTTTACGGACTTAAAAAGCAAGGCAAGCTCTTTACCTTCTACGCTATCTTTACCGTTGGAGTATACTCGGTAGCCGCCTGGCTTATCACAGATGTATTACCCATAGATGTAACCACCGCATCCTTTACAGGATGCGGTTTTTTCTTTGACAATTATATGAAAAATAAAAATAAGTGTAGAAAATTATACAGTTTTATGATATAATAGCATTTGTAAAAATGTTGTCTTGTCAACATAATTCATATTCATCTCAGCCTGTTGTGATTCACAACTTTTGCGGAGGTATAAAGATGAGCGAACTATTAACTACAGAAAAACCTGCAAAAGAACAACCCGTAAAAAAGAAAAACAAGTCCAAAAAAAGCAAGTGGATGAAACTTCGTCACAGAATTGTCAGAAATCTTGCTTACTGTGTACTTTATCCTTATTCCAGACTAAAGTACGGAATCACAGTTGAAAAGAACAAGAACAAAGAGTATCACCAGTATCTTATTCTGATGAATCATCAGACAGCCTTTGACCAGTTCTTCCTTGGTATGGCTTTTAAGGAAACAATCTATTATGTAGCAAGTGAGGACCTTTTCTCCAACGGATTTATCTCCAGGCTTATTGCCTACCTGGTAGCACCTATTCCTATCAAGAAACAGACCACTGATGTTCACGCTATTCTCAACTGTATGCGCGTTGCAAAAGAGGGCGGAAGTATTGCTATTGCTCCTGAGGGCAACCGCACCTACGCAGGTGACAATGTACATATCAACCCTGCTATTGCCAAACTTGCAAAGAAGCTCTCTATGCCTCTTACCTTTTATCGTATTGAGGGCGGATATGGTGTTCACCCCAGATGGAGTGATGTTATCCGCAAAGGCAAAATGAGAGGTTATGTATCTAAGATTATATCTCCCGAAGAACTTAAGGCTATGTCTGATAAAGAACTGAATGCCCTTATTATCAGCGAACTTCATCAGAACGACTGCTATATGGAAGGCACATATACTCACAAAAATTCCGCTGAGTATATGGAGAGAGTGTTCTATGTTTGTCCTCATTGCGGACTAACGGAATACGAGAGTAAAGGCGACACAGTCAGATGTAAAAAATGTAATCAGAAAATCCGATATCTTCCCGACCTTACCCTTAAGGCGAAAAACGGAGAATTCCCCTTTACACACACCTGCGATTGGTTTGACTATCAGTGCAACTACATCAATAACCTTGATGTAACCAGCCTTTCAGAAAACTTGCTTTACTCTGATAATGTTAAAATATCAGAGGTTATACTATACAAGAGCAAAAAACTTATTAGAAGAAATGCTCGGCTTTCACTTTATGGTGACAAAGTGATTGTTACTGCACAGGATGGTTACAGCCTCACCATTCCTTTTGCAGAGGCTTCAGCCTTTGTTGTACTGGGCAAAAACAAACTTAACATATACTATGATGATAAGGTTTATCAGTTTAAGGGTGGCAAACGCTTCAACGCCCTTAAGTATGTAAATCTCTACTATCGATATAAAAATATAAGTGAGGGAAATGCTGATGCTGAATATCTGGGACTCTGAGGTATGGGGCTTTATGCTCATAGCAGGTGTACTCCTGCTGAGTATGCTTCTGGCAAATATGCTGAAGCGCTCCGTTAAATTTCTGAAGTATTCTCTTGTACCTACCTCTGTACTTGGCGGCGGAATACTTCTGATTGTATCTTCTGTTTATGAACTCATAACAAAAGATGTATTCTTCGATACTCAATTCTTCGGCGGTAACGGTATGGCTACTCTTGAGCAGACAACATACCACGCACTTGCCCTGGGATTTATTGCTTCCACCTTTAAATCAAGCGGTGGCAAACTTTCCAAACAGCGTACAACAGAAATAGTAAACACAGGTGTAACCACAGTTGCAACCTATCTTATTCAGGCTATTGTAGGCTTTGGCATCACCATTGTTGCCGCTATGATTATCTCAGGCTTCTTTCCTGCTGCAGGCATCCTTCTGCCCTTCGGCTTTGGTCAGGGTACAGGTCAGGCTATGAACTACGGTAATATCTACGAAACCGACCACGGCTTTGTTGGCGGTAAGACCTTCGGTCTTACGATTGCGGCTCTTGGTTTTCTGTGTGCTTCCATCGGCGGTGTTATTCATCTTAATATCCTCAAAAAGAAAAACAAAATCAAGTTAACAAATGCTGATGACTCCACAGCAAAGGCTGAAAATGTAGAAGGCGACAACGAAATTCCCATGCAGGGCAGTATGGATAAACTGACAGTTCAGCTGGGTTTTGTACTTTCTGCTTATCTGCTGACTTACCTGCTGATGTACTTGCTTGGTCTGCTTATCCCCGGTATGAAGGCTACAATCTACGGCTTTAACTTCCTTCTGGGTGTACTTTCTGCAACCCTTATCAAGTTCGTTGTTGACAAACTGAGAGTAAAGAAAGTTATCAACAGACAATATATGAATGACTTTCTTATGACACGTATCAGCAACTTCTTCTTTGACCTTATGGTTGTTGCAGGTATTGCCGCAATCCGTCTGAGTGTCCTTGAGAATTACTGGGGCATCATCCTCATTCTTGGTGTTGCAGGTTTTGTTGTAACCTACTTCTACAATAAATTTGTTGCAAAAACCTTGTTCAAAGATTATGAGCAGGAACAGTTCCTGATGATGTATGGTATGCTCACAGGTACAGCAAGTACAGGTATCATCCTTCTGCGAGAAATTGACGGAGACTTCAAGACTCCTGCTGCGGATAATATGGTGTACCAGAATTTCCCTGCTATTGCGCTGGGCTTCCCCATGATGCTTCTGGCAAATCTGGCACCTGCAAAACCCTATCTCACACTGATTATCCTTGCTGTTTACTTCCTTGTGCTGAATATTGTTCTATTCCGCTCAAAGATATTTAAAAAGAAAAAGAAGTAATTAATTCAATACATAATGGATATGTGTTGACTTATGCTTAAAAATATGCTAGAATTTTTGTATAAATATTTTGATGGAGGAATCGTTATGGAGCATATCAAGACAATTGAAACCCGCAATCTTTGCGAGAGTGCTAAAAACGGCGGTTGCGGCGAGTGCCAGACATCCTGCCAGTCCGCTTGTAAAACAAGCTGCGGTATCGCAAACCAGGAATGCGAGAACAAGAACGAGAGCAAGTAATTATTTGCTGACCTAAATGCCGCCTTACCCAAGGCGGCATTTTTATCTATCATAATTGACTATTAATTCAGGGAGGTACCCCTTATGATACATCAGTACAAGCTGGGCGGATATAACATTGTTCTTGATGTCTGCTCAGGCTCTATCCACGTTGTTGACGATGTAGCCTATGATATTATCGGTATGTATGAAGGAAACAGCCGTGAGGATATCATAAAGGCCATGTGCCATAAATACGCAGACAAAGAGGATATTACAACCGCAGATATTGAAGAATGTTTTGCTCAGGTTGAGTCTCTTAAAGACAGCGGTAAACTCTTTGCCCCCGATACCTTTGAGCCTATGGCAGACAAGCTTAAGGCTAAAACCGCAGGTGTTGTAAAAGCGCTGTGCATCCACATTGCTCACACCTGCAACCTTAACTGCTCCTACTGCTTTGCAAGTCAGGGCAAGTATCACGGCGACAGAGCAGTTATGAGCTTTGAAGTTGGCAAACGCGCCCTTGATTTTCTTGTGGAGAACTCAGGCTCCAGACGCAACCTTGAGGTTGATTTCTTCGGCGGTGAGCCTCTGATGAACTTTGAGGTTGTAAAGCAGATGGTTGAGTACGCCAGAAGCATTGAAAAGGAAAAAGGCAAAAACTTCCGCTTTACCCTCACCACAAACGGACTGCTCATTGACGATGAGGTTATCGAGTTTGCAAACAAAGAGATGAGCAATGTTGTTCTGAGCCTTGATGGCAGAAAAGAAATCCACGACCGCTATCGTGTTGACTACGCAGGCAACGGAAGCTGGGAGAGAATTGTTCCCAAATTCCAGAAACTTGTTGAGGCTCGCGGTGGCAAAGGCTACTATATGCGCGGTACATTCACTCACGCAAACCCCGACTTCTTAAACGACATTCAGCAGATGCTGGATTTAGGTTTCACAGAACTGAGTATGGAACCTGTTGTATGTGCTCCCGGTGACAAAGAGGAACTTACACAGGAGGACCTGCCTGTTGTTATGGAGCAGTACGAGAAACTTGCTGAGCTTATGCTTGAGCGTGACAGGCAAGGAAAGCCCTTTACATTCTATCACTATATGATAGACCTGACAGGCGGTCCCTGCATCTACAAGAGAATCTCAGGTTGTGGCTCAGGTACAGAGTATATGGCTGTTACCCCCTGGGGAGACCTTTATCCCTGCCACCAGTTTGTAGGGGAAGAAAAATTCCGACTGGGCGACATCTGGCAGGGTGTTACAAACACAGAAATCCAGAACGAGTTTGCTTCCTGCAATGTATATGCCCGTCCCGATTGCCACGACTGTTGGGCAAAACTCTACTGTTCCGGCGGTTGTGCTGCCAATGCGTATCACTCCACAGGCAAGGTAACAGGAGTATACAAATACGGATGTGAACTTTTCCGCAAGAGAATGGAATGTGCAATTATGGTTGCCATTGCAAGAGCATTCGGAGATAACAAATAATGAACACACCTATCTGTGATTTTGTCCGCAAATACGCCTCTGAAAATGCCTTGAGGCTTCATATGCCCGGGCATAAAGGTGTTAACCTGCTTGGATGTGAAAATATCGATATAACGGAAATAAACGGTGCCGACAGCCTGTATGAGGCACAGGGTATCATAAAAGAGAGTGAAGACAACGCCTCCGCCCTCTTTGGCTGTGCCACATATTACAGTACAGAAGGTTCATCCCAGTGCATACGCGCTATGCTGTACCTTGCAACTCTTTTTGCAAAGAAAAATGGCAGAAAGCCTCTTGTATATGCAGGTCGCAATGCTCACAAGACCTTTATTTCTGCCGCTGCCCTCATTGACTTTGACATAGAATGGCTTTATCCTCAGGAAAACGAGGCCTATCTCAGTTGCACAATAAATCCTGCTGACCTTGACAAAAAAATCAGAGAGGCAGAGCATAAACCTGTAGCAGTATATCTGACAAGTCCTGATTACCTTGGAAACCTTGCGGATATACAGGGCGTTTCTCAGGTGTGCAGAAAGCACGATGTACTACTTATTGTTGACAATGCGCATGGTGCTTATCTGAATTTCCTGGAAAATTCACAGCACCCTGTGGACCTGGGTGCTGACATGTGTTGCAGTTCTGCCCACAAAACTTTACCTGTGCTGACAGGCGGTGCTTATCTGCATATATCAGGCAAAGCTCCTGCACTTTTTGCAGAAAAAGCCAAGGATGCGCTTATGCTCTTCGGCTCTACAAGTCCCTCTTATGTGATTCTCCAGTCCCTTGATATGGCAAACAAATATATGGACTCAGATTACAGAGAAAACCTCAAAAGTCATATTTCCCTTATTGATAAACTCAAGTCAGACCTTACAGAAAGCGGCTACACCCTGACAGGTACAGAACCCCTTAAAATCACCATATGCACCAAACCCTACGGATATAAAGGTACGGACTTTGCAAGGATTCTTGAGAGTCACAACATCATCTGTGAATTCTGCGATCCCGACTTTGTGGTGCTGATGACAACTCCTGAAATAAGTGCTGATGATATTGGTAAACTTTATCAGATACTCATAAATATCCCTACCCTCTCCCCTATAGAGGAAGCTCCCCCTGTATTCTCAAAGCCACAGAGAGCTATGCCTGTGAGGGAGGCCGTATTCTCTCAGAGTGAGGTTATCCACATCCAAAACAGCAAGGGTAGAATCCTCGCATCAGCAGGTGTATCCTGCCCTCCTGCAGTACCCCTTATTGTGTGCGGAGAGGTTATTGATGAAGCCACCATAAAGACCTTTATGTATTATGGTATTGATACCTGCACAGTTGTAAAACAAAACACATAAACAAAAAAACCTTGGAAAGAATTAAACTTTCCAAGGTTTTTTACTTTGCAAGTAATCAGTTTATCAGCCGGGCATTCTGCGTACCACCCATGTTACCTCTTTGCCCTGTTTACGGAAAATAACCATACATGGTGAAAACCCTATATCCTTAAGGCTTTTGCCCTGAGAATAAGCACTTATATCCACAGAGAAATCCATAACCTCTGCAGCATCTCCTTTTGTACGCTTCATTTTGTTGGAAATATCAGAAAACCTAAGGATCTCCCGTAGCTTCTTCATATCCTCTTCAGAGTACAGGGTAGAAAGGTACGTCTCTGACAGCTGAGCAAAATTATCAAAGCAATAATCAGTGGACATTCCGTCTATTACATCTTTGTTTGCCTCTACAAAGCCTTTATAAACATCTGTGAGAGCAATAGTTGAAAACTTCTCATTATCAAGTTTCATCATCTGCTCATAGATAAAAATGCAAACTGCCGCGCACTCGGTAAGATGACAGAAGTCATCTCTCAGTTTGCTGTGGTACTCATAATAGAAGGGAAACAGATTTTTGTGTGATGTGATAAAGTCAAAATTATCCTTAACGCCAAAGTCGGTTACCTGGTCAGAGTAAACCTCAGCAAACACCAGTTCCTCCCTGTACTTTCTGTAGTACTCGGTACCGGGGAACATAGCACAAAGATGATACTGAAAAACCTTTACACCCAGTTTTTTCAGAGTATATACAAGCTGCAGAGTCTGTTCGATATCCTCCTCTGTTTCCTCAGGGAAGCCATACATAAAGGAGCCTACAACTTGAACTTTCCTCTCGCACAGGATTCTGCACACATCAATAACCTGCTGAATATCAAGATTTTTATTAATAATCTTCTGCATACGAGGTGAACCCGTCTCGATTCCGAAGTATACTCCGATAAGACCACAATCCACCATCGCATCTATCATTTCTGCGTCTATAGTGTCGATTCTTGATGAACATCCCCAGGAAACATCAAGACCGCTTTCTTTAAGTTCGTGGCAAAACTCAAGAACTTTCTTCTTATTTGCAGTAAACAGATCGTGTTGGAAGTTAAACTTGGTAACTCCGTATTTTTTGTTAAGGCGAACCATTTCCTGCACAATTCTCTTGGCGCTCTTAAGTCTGAACTTCCTCTCCCAGAACATACTGGTGGAACAATAAGCACAGTTAAAAGGACAACCTCTGCCAACTTCCACAGGGAACATAGTGTTCTCTTTTATCATATTATCTATAGTTTCCTGTGGGATAAAGGAATAATCAACAAAAGGCAGGTCGGATAAATCTGTTTTCAGCTTTACTGTGGGATTACTGATAACTTCACCCTGTGCATCCCTGTATGTAAGACCGGAAATACCTGTTACATCTTTGCCACTGAGAAGACCGCTGAAAAGAGGATATACGGTTTCTTCACCCTCACCTGAGCAACAATAATCAACCCAGTCAAGCTCGGTGATAACATCCTTTCGGACAGCATCAGCCTGAGGACCGCCGAAGACAATGAATATTTCGGGACGTTGTTTCTTGATTTTTTCTGCAATCTTGATGTCTGCAAGAAAACAATCGCATCTGCAATAGAAGGATACAATAGAGGGATTTCTACTGAGTATATTATTAACAGACTCATCTATAAAGGAGTCAAAGCCCTTTTCAGTATCTGCCTCGTAAAACCTGTAAATATTCACATCCAGACCATTTTGTCTGAGTATTGTTGCAAGTAACAGTGAACCTTCACACTCCTGAGTAATTGACGGAGCATTGGAGGGCAGCACAAACAAAACATCACTCATAATTTGCCTCCTGACTTTATAAAAGGACTATATAAAATTATATCACAGCAAACTTTTCTTTTCAACAAAAATGCACATAAAAACAAAGACTTGCGGAGGGGTGGAAAAAACCGCAAGTCTCTGATATATAAAACACACTCACGGACAAAAGTGTATTTTACGCATATTTACTTTTTAGCGTTGTTCTTTAATTTCTGTATCACAAGCAACACAGAAAGCATCAGAAATCCATATCCTACAGAAAAGCACAGGCTATATAATTCCAAGAAATAAAAAGTCACAAAAATAATAATCTCGGAAATAACTATTAGTCTTGTCAGTTTTCTATAGTGGATGATTTCGCATTCTTCCAGCGGTTTTGCAGGATGCTCTACAGGAGCAATCGCCAAAACCACAGGGGTTCCCAATATCATAAACACTACGGATAACATCTGAGTTAATTCTGTCCTGCTCATCAGTACACACACAAAAACTACAAAACAGGAACTGAGATAACAGGATATAAAACTTCCTGCGTGATATCCTCCTGAGTACCTTCTGAGAAATGAAAAAGCAAGATAGAATACTGCACCCTCCATAAAACCATTTGCGAGAATACAGATAACAAGTATCGAGATAAAACCCAGGAGTTTTTCACAGAGAAGCCGCAAACCATATAAATACAGTTCCCTGTCCTCCTCTGTGATAACCCTGTGTTTTATCATCAGGTTTACAATCCTTTGCAAAACTCAATCAGAACTTACGCATTTTTGAGAGAGCCTTGGGAGCTTTAGGCTGATGCATCAGAATGCAGGAAGCTGTGTTTGCACTTCTTACAAGTTCCTTCTCTGTTACATTCTTAGCAGCGCCAAGAATTCTCTTTGCAATTGTTTTTGTAGATGTTTTCATTTTGTTTTTCCTCCTTTGGATGTTGAGGACATTATAAACAAAATCACAATAAAAACTCAATGAAACTTGCAAAAAAGACAAATACTTTGTAAAAACGACGATATGTTCACAATTCAGGTTTCTGAATCATAATTGTAACACGGAATTTATTATCACCATATTCAGCCTGTACCTGTCCCGAGTACTTCTCTGCCACCTTATTTATGCTATAAAGCCCTATGCCGTGATACCTTCCTTTCTTGCTTGTTCTGTATCTGTTGCCTTGTTTTTCGGGTGGTATGTCACAACTGTTCACAACTTCAAGAAAATGAAAACCACCCTCTCCTGATGAGCGGTACATCCTCACCTGCACAAACTTATCCCTGCTGTTCTCAGCCGCTTCCACAGCATTATCAAGAGTGTTTGAAATAAGGGTACACAAATCGTGATCACTGACAAAATCCAGATTCACATTGTTGTGTTCAAGTCTGAAATCTATACCTTTCTGTTTGCATAGGGAGCTTTTCTGACTCAGAATGATATCCGCTATTTTATTACCGCTGAGCACCGCCGTCTTGCTGAAATAGGACTCTTTCTGCACAGAATCTATATATTCAGAAATATCTGTAGCTCCCTTATCCTGAGCCATTGCCCTGATAAGACTAAGGTGGTGTTTTATATCGTGTATGATAATCCGTGATTCCTTTCGGTTTTCCTCCAGTATACGGTAATGCTTGTAATCCATCTCAAGTCTTTGCTCTGATAGTTTAATTTCTGATAGCTCCTGCTCATTCTTAAGAGATTTTTCATAGACATGGAACACCAGCAGGTTTGCCGCAAGGAGTAGCACAGAGGCTGTACAGTTAAGGATATTCTCCTCCACACTCAGCACAAGCCTCGCACTCTGATAAAAGATAATCAGCAGAGTAACCATTGATGCCACAGGAACCAGCATAAGCCATACGCTCCACTTGCTCCTGTATCTGTCTTTATATGCAATGGATGAGATAAATCTGCAACCAACAAACAACAGTAGCTTTGAGGATATGCTCACAATAATAATTACAGGTGGAGTATTGATACTTGCCGCATTAACAGAAAACACCATATTGAAAAGAGAAATAACAAGAGTTTCACTGATAACAAGAAGTACGGACACCACTCCCGAATGGAACAGAGATTTGAGGACAGGTGCCTGAAAAACAATAACTCCCAGCAAAACCATCACTACAAGAGATGATATCATATTAAAGGCACTGTTACCCAAAAGAAAAATCCCATACAAAGCGGAAAAACCTGCAATATACATAGCAATGCGTGTATATGTTCTGCTTATTCTGTATTCAAACATAGTACTAAAGTACATATATGTGATGTAACCTTCCAACAGATAACTCAGATACATTGAAACATTGATAACAATACTCATTACCGACACCTCATATCTGATATAAAATCATTTCTGAAACTGTTGATTTTCCGCTGTGACGCATAAGCTGTCATAGATATTCCGTTTTTACATTTCAACACTATACTCCTACCCTCTATACGGGATACATACTTCAGATTAATAATGTAACTGTAATGAGGTTGAGAAAAGCAAGGTATGTCTTTGGTTTTCTCTGTCCACTCTTTCATACTCATAATTGTAGGATAACTTACGCCTGTGTCTGTCAGCACATAAGTCCTCCTGTCGCAGGAATAGATACACACAATATCCCTTTCCCGGATTGTTACAGGCAGGTGGTTTGACATAAAGGTTATCTCCTTTGATTGCTCTGTTACAATATCAAGGGCAGAATACAACCTGTCTTTATCCACAGGTTTTTCAAGGAAGCGGAACACTCTCAAATCCATAGCCTCATCCAGATACTCCCTGTAACTTGTAACCACAAAGATAATAACTCCCGGATTTTTCCTTATTAATCCGTAGCCTGTCTGTATGCCGTTGAGATTACCCATCTCCACATCAAGGAATGCTATATCAGTACAGCCTGTAAATCGGCACAATTCCTCTCCGCTTGAAAATAAAGAAATCTTATACTCAATTTTCCTTTCATTAAAATAATTTGCCACAACAGACCGAAGTTTTTCTCTTATATATCGGTCGTCATCACAAATAGAAATGCAGTACATAAGTTCCTCCAGTATACTCTACACCAATACAATTGTAAGCAAATATTACGGTGCGTGTAATTATTTCACGAAAGATTATACCACAGCATTTCTGTAAATTCTACACTTATCTGCAAAAACCCCTAGTTTTCTTTTTTTTATTACAAAAAAACAGCAACCTTGCTATATAACAAAGTTGCTGTCAAATGTGATTGTTAACTTATTCTGCTTTTGTCAGAGTAAAGGACTTATTTCCGTCCTTGCTTGTAACTCTCAGCACACCACCCTCAATATATGCAGTACCCTCAAATTTATCATCTGCATTAAGGGCTGTGTAGGTAAACTCTCTTGTATCTTCATTGTATGTATAATTGCACACAATAGTAAACTTCTTACCGTCTGCATTCTCAGTAATGTGCAGGGTATTCTGAGAATTCATATGCCACTCGATTTCATCTGTAGTAGCAACCCTCCACACACCTGCAACTGCTGATTCCTCTGTGCTGACAGAATCGGGAGTTGCTGTATCTGTGTTGTCCGCATCCTTGCAACCTGTGAGTAAGCCAACAGACATAATCATCATAATAACAAGAACAAAGGAAAGAATCTTCTTCATAATAATCACCTCAAAGTATTAATAACCAAGGAGCCTTGCCGCATTTGACCAGAGTATCTTTTCTCTTTCCTCGTCAGTAAGCGGAACACTCATAAATCTGCTCAGTTCTTCTGTGCTGTCCCACATAGGAAAGTCTGTACCAAAAAGAAGTCTGTCTGCACCATAGGTTTTAATCATACGCTCAAACATACCTTCTTCCATCAATGCAGAAGAGCTTGATGTATCCAACATACAATCAAGGGGTTTCAGGTATTCCACAGCTTCTTCCCATACGGAATAACCGCCGAAGTGGGCTCCGATAACTGTAAGTCGGGGAAACATCTTGCAGATGTTTGCAATTCTGCGTGGGTGTGAATAATCATAGCGGTAATCACCGCAATGGAAAAGCACAGGTGCCTTGTCCTGAAGATAGTCATAAACCTCCAGCATACGCTCATCGTCTGCATTGAAAGCCTGAGTATCAGGATGGAGCTTTATACCCTTAAGTCCCATCTTAAGACATCTGTCTACCTCCTCAAGTTTGTTATCATAGTCCTGATGCATAGTACCAAAACCTGAAAGTCTGTCGGGATGAGCATTTACAGACTCGCAGATAAAGTCATTAATTCGCTGTACCTGCTGGGGGCTTGTAGCCACAGAATGCACCACGCATCTCTCAATACCTGCTCGCTGTGAATACTTTAAAAGCCCATCAAGGGAACCTACCCTGTCCATCTCTATATCATAGAATTTGCCGATAGCATCCGTTGCTTTCTCTGCAATCTTATCGGGATAAATATGTGTGTGAAAGTCAATAATTTTCATTATACCATCTCTTTAAATAAAAACTGAACCGCATAGTATTATAGCAAAGAAAAAGGCAGTAGTCAAATACCGCCCTTTATCCGTTCCATTCTTTTAGAAATTCATTTACAAAATCCATCATATAATCGTGTCTGTGCTGAGCAATTCTCTTTCCACATTCTGTATTCATCATATCTCTGAGCAAAAAGAGTTTCTCGTAAAAATGATTGATTGTTGTACCCTCTGATGCAAAATACTCCTGCTCATTCATATTGAGAGATGGTTTGATTTCAGCATCATACATCGCCCTGTGATGGGCACCGCCATAAGCAAAGGCTCTGGCAATACCTATTGCACCCATAGCATCAAGCCTGTCTGCATCCTGTACACACTTGCCTTCAAGGGTATCAGGCACCACAGAGTCAGTCCCCTTAAAAGAAATCTGCTTTATTATACTGCAGATTTTTTCTATCATTTCCTCAGCAACTGCCTGTGAAACAAGAAAGGCTCTTGCATTATCAAGGTTTTCTGATGTATGAGGAGAGAGTTTTCTGTCATCTACATCGTGAAGAAGTGCGGAAAGCTGACAGATAAATATATCGGCACCCTCAACACCTGCAATCTCTGTTGCCATTCTCATAACCCGCATACTGTGCTGAAAATCGTGACCTGTAAAATCCGAGGCAAAGAAATCCTTTATATATTCAATTGCATTGTCAATAATCTTCTTCACAACCTCACCTCAAAGCCATACTCTACAGGTTTACATTCTTATTTCTATCTTAAAATACTGTTCCTGAAAATGCACCTGCTCCATAATCTCTACTTTTGAGAAAGTCACACCTACAGGAGCAACCACCCATTTTTCTTCCACATCGTCAAACCTGTGGATAATTGCAATCACCTTTCCCTCAAACTCACTCAAAGGCTCGTTGACACCCAGTATGTAGGCATCCTGCTCTTCTCCGTCAGGTGCTATTATTCCGGGGATATATCCGTAATTCACAGGATATATTATGTCCTTGTGCTTAGGATGACAAGTACCCTTTTTTCTGTCTACAATTACTTTTACAAATTTGCCGACCATAACCTTTTCTCCAAACACTTTACTTCCTGGCAACAACTATAGGTTGATAAAAACCTGTATCTTTGGGGAATAACCACTCCACTTTGCTGCATCCCTTATCTTTCAGCATTTTAGTTATCTCACTTCTGCGTGTTGCTCTGTACTCGCAATCGTACTTGCTGATTTGCAGTGTATCTCCATCATCAATAATATACTGAGTCAGTTTGTAGTTTTCCTCTTTCCATTCCCAGGTCTGGAAACATACTCTCTGACCATTATCGGTTTTATGAATATAAGGAGGAGAATACACAGGCTGAACAAAAAGCAACTCGTCATAATCTCTGATACTTGCAACAAAGATACCGCCCTGTAACAATCTGTCAGTAATACTGCCCAGAGCTTTTTCCAGATCAGCCTCTGTTAGCATATGAGGCAGAGCATTATCCATAGCAATAATAATATCAAATTTGGTGTCAAAGATATCTGCCAGATTGCGGAAATCTGCACAGGCAAAAGCAATATTCACATTATCCTTTTCTGCTCTATCCCTCGCCCTCTTGAGTTCACCCTCGCTTACATCAGAAGCAGTAACATTATATCCATGCTTTGCAAGTGAGATTGACTGTGTACCGATTCCGCAGGCACAATCAAGGATACCAGCAGATTTATCAAAACCCTCAGACACAAAGAGAGTATGAAGCATCAAACCCTGCTCGCCGGAGGAAGCCTCCCAATCCGAAAAGAGTTTGTCATACTCAGATGCCATATTATCATAAAAAGTCTGTACTATATCCATACTCATACCCCTTGCAGAATTACTTATCGCTTAATATTTTTGTACACTCAATCCCGGGAGGTTTTATATAATCCCCATCTGAATCAGACTCAGCCATACAAATATACCACCTATCAGAAAGGAAAACACAGAAACAAGGTGCCCCAGATATTGTCTGATAATAATAGCAACAAAATTAAAAAGTCCCACTCCGATAATAAAACTGCCTACAAAACCCAGCACCATCCACGGGCTGTTAATCTCTAAGGGAATAACGAAAATCAAATACAAAACAACGGGAAGAAACAACGCAACAATACCAAGCAATACAAGGAGTGTATATCCAACTGGATGATTTGCCTGAAATTCAAAATCAGATTCGGGAGAGAAGAACGCTGATGCTCCCTTTGGAGGCAACCACTTGCTTGTTTTTTTACCCTGCTTACGTTTATTCTTACTCATAATAAACACCTCGGAATTAATCTTATACTCAGATTATACATTATGACAAAGGCACTTGCAATGAAAAACAAAGAGAATTTACAAACAGGAAACAAAGACATATTCTCTGCTCCTACTCTCAGGGTTCGAAACAACTGGAAAGATTTACAAAAAACAAAAACACGCAACACCCTGAAGTGTTACGTGTTATCTGCAAAAGATTTACTAAACTGAGTAAAAACAATCTAAAAAACATACAAGCTCGTCTGTTAATTAAATTCTTTGTTCCGTAAAGGGCGCAGTTCTTTTTCAGTGCAAGGAGATATTATTGCCTCGTAATACTCATCTTCAGTCAGAGAATTTCGGTTAGTTGAAAACGAGGAATACAATTCCTGTACATCCACCTCCCCCTCAAAGGCGAGAAAACAATCAATTGCTTCGATCCGAAATGTTTTTACCGTTTCACCATATATGTTTGTGTACTCACAATTCGCATCTAGCATATATTTTTCCGCTTTTTCATACGCTTCATCAAACGATTGCGCCTTAACTCTCAGTATCAATTCTTCATAAAAACGCTGGTCATCTTCACCGACCATATACGTATGTATTACTTTTACACCATAAATCATTCTCTCACCACCCTATTATAAAAATATCATATAGAAACGCATAAATCAAGAAAATCATTTTGTAAAGAAAATAAAAGTGTTTTCTCATACTGCGCTGCAAGGGACGTTGCCTTTCTGCGAAAGTCAACCACACTCGGCGACCCAATGCTCCGCATTCGGTACCCGCCTCACGCTTCGTGCCTAAAAACAGTCCACAGGACTGTTTTCTCTACAGCACTCACCCTCTTCAGGGTTCGAGTCCCTGAAAACTTTTATATAAAACAAAAACACGCAACACTCTGAAGTGTTACGTGTTATCTGGTGCGCTGCAAGGGACGTTGCCTTTCTGCGAAAGTCAACCACACTCGGCGACCCAATGCTCCGCATTCGGTACCCGCCTCACGCTTCGTGCCTAAAAACAGTCCGCAGGACTGTTTTCTCTACGGCACTCACCCTCTTCA
>SVPX01000076.1 GCA_015065665.1 Oscillospiraceae bacterium
TATGTGTTTAGTGCCTTTCGGTGTATCTGCTAAGACGTCAGATATTCAGCAAGTCGGAGAACCTTCGGTGTACTATATCGATACATATGAACAGTTGATAAACCATGCAAAGAACGCTCAGCGTACTTGTCGATATGTTCTGACTGCGGATATTAATCAAAATGATAATCTGAACGATTTTGAAGTTGTAGTTGATAAATTTTCGCACTTCACACTTGATCTTAATGGTTACTCGATTACAAGAGTTACAACAGGTAATGACTTAGCTCTTTTCCGTATTAAGAATGGTGGTTATATGAAGATTCTGGACACTTCCGCGTCTCAGACAGGTTACTGTTCTTTTTCTGAGGGATATGGTGATTATCACAAGTCTGTCTTTTACAATAGTGGTGGTGAACTTGAAATTGGAAACGGATATTATGAGATTTTCTCTCCGTTTGAACAGGGTGAATGTTCTGTGGTGTATACTTCAAGCGGATTTACCAATATCTATAATGGTACATTTGATTCAAGCTCTGCTTGGGGTGGTGACACAATTTCTGTTGGTCATGATGCTTACCTATATGAGACACCTCAAGTTATCATTTTTGACGGTGACTTCTACGGCAAGTATCAGAGTATCGAGGTTACTCCTTTTGATAATTATTTAAGCTACGGTTCTCTTTTTCCCAGTGTATATGTGCTTGGCGGAAACTTCTATGTAACTAAAGAGAGCGAACACTCAGGATTTGCTTATTGTAATAACAGTTGGGGAAGGGTTATAGTTGCTGGCGGAACAGTTCCTTCTACCTGTATTAATTCTGTAGACCAGAGATTCCTGACAGGTGTTTCTAAAAAGTATTTTACAGATACTATTGATGATTATACACGGGGATATTATAAGGTGACTGCACCCCCGATAATCATTTCAGAAAACCTTGATTATTATTATAGATTAGTTGGTCTGTGCAATAAAGAAATTGTGAACAGTTACAGCAAATCTGTATATGAACTTCATAAAGATGAATTTGATGAAGTGCTAAGCAGAATAGACACAATTGTTGTATCTGAATCTGAGGAAACCTCTCCTTATTTTGAACTTTACAATCGTACTTTGGATCACCAGTATATAAACTGGTATATGTGTGATGAGTCCGACTATCAAGGCGAGGACACTCAGTGGATACATATTGGTAATGCATACAATGTTTCTCATTGGAGAATCGAGGAGCGTCCCGAGGAGGAAACAAGCTATATTATTCGTTGTGTTGTTACAGATTCCAACCTGAAATCTTACGAGGATTTAGTTCGTGTTTATTACGAAGCTTTGGAAAAAGAGCCGGAAGCAAAAATCATAGATGCTGCTTATATAGAAGATGTTGAAGCACCTCTTGAGGGTAATACTCCTGATACGGACGTTTTATGCTCAACACAAGGTTGTGTTGCATCCAGGGTTGAGTGGTACGATGTTACAGAGGGCAGAGGTGTCCTGATGGCTGAGGATGATACTTTTGTTGCAGGTAGACTCTACAGAGTTGTTGTTTTAGTGAAAGCAGAGGGTAACAACACCTTCCTTATGGCAGATGGTTATAACGAAGCTATAGGTTACATAAACGGCAAAAAAGCTATAGCCTATGGTTCACACGATGAAACTGAGCTTGAACTTGGACTTGAGTTCCCTGCCTGTGAGGAAAACCCCAATAAACCTACCAATCCGGAGGTTATGGGAATCCTTGGTGATGCTAACTGTGATGATGAGGTTAACATTAAGGATGCTACCGCTATCCAGAAGCATGTCGCTATGCTTGAAGTGTTGTCCGATACAGGATATATCCTTGCAGATGTGGATGCGTCTGATGATGTAAACATCAAGGATGCAACAGCAATTCAGAAACATATTGCTGGTATTGTCACAGGTTTTGATATAGGAATGACCGTGTGTAAATAAAATTAAAATAGGTGAGTATTATGAAAAAATATATATGCTTAGTTTTATGCTTTTTGATGATTGCAGCTATGTTACCTACAGGTGTTTTTGCTGCAAATTCTCCTGATGTAAGTATCATAAAGAATGTCGAAATAACAGGAGTTCACATTCCTTATGCTGGTTATCGACCTGATTATGGAAGTCGTCTTGGCAGTACTTCTTACACATACGATGACCAGATGTCAGATGATCCTGATGTATATGACAGCAAGTGGTGGTATGATGAAACAGAAGAGCAGGCAGTTTCTCCTTCTGATACTTTTAAGTTAGGGCATGTTTATACTTTTTCAATTCTCCTTGTACCTACGGAGGGGTACGAGTTTCGTGTTGACAACTATAACACACCTTTTATAAGTGCAACGGTCAACGGAGATATTGCTGTTGTTTATGACGATCTTACTGGAAAACATCAAGCATTTGTTGAGTATACCTTTGAGCCTTGTGATTATAATTACGAGATTGCTAATGTCGAGGTTAATGTTGAAGAGCCTGTAGTCGGCGGTTATCCTCATTTTGATGTAGAGATACTTACAGGTGCTGTTGTTAAAGATGAAATCGACTCTCCTTTTTGTATTGAGAGTGTTGCTTGGTATGATTGTGTAAATCAGACTTTTCTTGATCCGTCACATACTTTCAAAGAGGACGGTATCTATGAGGTTAATATTTACCTCACAACTAGTGGTGATTATTACTTTGCAACAGATAACCATATGACAAATGTCAAAGCGATAATCAACGGCAAAGAAGGAGATGCAAACACTGCAGGCAAAGATGACAGATATCATATCCACATTTCCCGTGTTGTATATGGTGATATCAGAGAAGAAGTTACCTCTGTTGAGATTAAAGATATTACTACACCTGCTGAGGGAGATACCCCTGACTTCTCTGTTTCTCCTGTAGGTGATGCATTCTTTATAAATGGAGTTTACTGGACAGATGTTACAGACTCAAAGAACATAATTTATATGAAAGAAACTGATACTTTCCATGCAGGTCATAAATATGAGCTGGAGGTCTGGATTAGAGCAAACGATGGTTACAAGTTTAGGATGAACGAGGATGGTTTTATCGATATATCGGCTTATATAGATTCTAAACAGGCAGAATTGGTTATGCCCGGCGCAGATATTGCGGCAATATTCAGAGTCACATATACAATTCCAAAATCAACTGTAATATCAGAAGTAGATGTTATCAATGTGGATGTTCCATTGGAGGGATTGATTCCTGATATGGATGCTTTCTGCACAACACAAGGTTGTAATGTATCCAGGGTTCAGTGGTACGATATTACAGAGGGCAGAGGTGTCCTGATGGATGAGGATGATATCTTTGTTGCAGGTAGACTCTACAGAGTTGTTGTTTTAGTGAAAGCAGAGGGTAACCACACCTTCCTTATGGTCGATGGTTACAACGAAGCTATAGGTTACATAAACGGCATAAAAGCCATAGCCTATGGTTCGCACGATGAAACCGAACTTGAACTTGGACTTGAGTTCCCTGCCTGTGAGGAAAACCACAATAAACCTACCAACCCGGAGTTTATGGGAATCCTTGGTGATGCTAACATTGATGATGAGGTTAACATTAAGGATGCTACCGCTATCCAGAAGCATATTGCTATGCTTGAAGTGCTGTCCGATACAGGATATATCCTTGCAGATGTGGATGAAGATACAGATGTAAATATCAAAGATGCCACTGCTATTCAAAAGTTCATTGCAGGAATAGACACAGGATATAAGATTGGAATATAAATATGAGAACTTTTCAGAAGAAAGGTCTGCTTGTTATGGCAATTGTCTGTTTGCTGATGAATTTGTTCGGATGTGTAAATAATATTGATTTATTGCATTCAAAACCTGAGTTTCCTTTCGATACAACAAAAGCATATTGTTATCATAGGAAAGGGGTAATTGCGGGTGGTAACTGCAATATATCTGTTGAACCGCAAGGTATTGTAAGCTATTATTCTTACCCGGAGTATCCATCGGGTTATGAAAGCGGTATGAAAGACAAAGGAGCAGATATATATTTTGTTGGTTTAAAAGAAGGAAAGGTTAAAGTAACTTTGGAGTATTCATTTCCTACAACAACTGCTAGTGTGGATGTTTTTATATTAGAAGTTGATAAAGAACTGAATGTATCGAAATGTTAATCAACTGAGTTACTCTACACAATTCTTTGTTCTTTATGTAATATGTCTGAATTTATAAGCCTATGAATCTTTTTTGATTCATAGGCTTTCTGCTTTGTAATGCGATGATGATATGTTTAAATAGATCACAGTAGGGGATACACAATAATATAATATATATCTTTATTCTAATGTGTTTTGAAGTAAATAAAAACCGCATCACATAGCCTTTTGTTGCTTTGTGATGCGGTTTTATTCGTGGTGGAGACGATGGGGATCGAACCCACGACCTCTTGAATGCCATTCAAGCACTCTCCCAGCTGAGCTACGCCCCCACGAACGATAATTATAATATCATAAATATACGTAAAAAGCAAGAGTTTTGCAAATTATATTTGATGAATTATTTTATTCGTTATCAGAGTTGTTTTTTATTTTAGCCAGGGGATTGCTTTTTGCTGCATCTTCCATTTGCTCGGAATTAAGATGTGTGTATATCTCGGTGGTGCCTAGATTCTCGTGCCCAAGAATCTCTTTTAATACTCTTATATCCACATTACCATGTTGATACATCAGAGTAGCGGCTGTGTGTCTGAGTTTGTGACATGAGTAACCCTGAGAGTCCAGACCAATTTTTTCCAGATATTTATAAACAAGCTTCTGAACCGAAACAGAACTGAGACGTTTTTTCTGATTGCTGATAAACAGAGCGTTTCTGTCTTTAAGGCCATCTGCAGGTCGAACTTTCAGATAGGCTTCAATGGCATTTATGCAGGCATCGTTAAGATAGATTATGCGTTCTTTGTTACCTTTACCTACAACGCGGGCGGTTCTGTCAGAACGAATATCGCTGACATTAAGTCCGACAAGCTCTGATAAACGAAGACCGCAGTTAAGGAAAAGAGTGATTATACAGTAGTCCCGTTCTTTGTGAGGGCCATCTACAGCTTCCAGAAGCTGAATGCTTTGTTCGAGAGTTAGGTATTTTGGCAGACTTTTCTTTTGTTTTGGTGTTTCAAGTTCTTTCAAAGGATCTTCGTCTATGTAATGTTTTTTCACACATATATAATTGAAAAATCCGCGTAGGGCAGAGGTCTTTCTTAATCTTGTGGAACTGTTGTTTTGTCTGTCATCGATCAGATAACCCATAAACTCATAGGCATCGGCAAGTGTTACTGTCCGTATTAATTCAAGGTCGATATCTGATATTGAAATTTCATCAAAAGGAGTATCTGCAGAAACTATGCCACGATGGATTTTAAGAAATCGGAAGAAGGTTCTGAGATCCAAAAAATATTCTTCAATAGTCTTGGGGGATTTTCCTTTAATGGTCTGAAGATAAACAAGATATTCTCTGATAACAGGAGATGCTTCATCTTTAAAATTCTTTGCTAACACTGATATCACTCCAATTTTTAAGATGGGATTTATATAGATTTAGGTTGTGCGAATTGGTTTCTATTTTATTTCATAACTATTATAGCACATAAATAGGGGGTGTATTTTCTTATATAGAAAATTACACAAAATGAATATTTTGTGTAATTTGGGGGAGCGGAAATAAGAAAAAATGAGGATTATTAATATTTGGCTTATTAAGTTTATATTCTATAGTATTTATATGTTACTTATATGATTGATTGTATTTTAATACTATCTTTAATTTAATTATTTGATGATGATTTATTCATTGTTATATTTTTGTACGACTTTATATATTGTTTAATTATAAAATTATTTGTTACTAAGCATTTATTTTTTTATGTTACAGTATTCTTGTTTTTATACAATGTCTAAGTTATATAATTATGTTCAAACGAACATACTGTGTTATGACTGTTTGGACATACATAATCAATCTAATGGAGTGATTTTCTTGAATCGATTTTATTGTATAAGGCTTAAAGAACTCAGATTGCAGAATTCGTATACTCAGTCTGATATTGCGTATATACTGTGTATACGTCAGGAACAATATTCAAAGTATGAATCCGGTGTTCGTGAATTGCCTCTTCACCTGCTGATTAAATTATGTAAGATTTATCGTGTCTCTGCTGATTATATACTTGGGCTGTAATTTCGAACCAATCGAACAAAAGCACATATGTTCGAATAGGTGAAAAAGGGAAAAGCAGGTGAGAATTACACCTGCTTTTCTATAGTTTATTCTTGTTTTTCAAGATATACAAAACCACCAATATCATTCATAGGACCTGAATATAACGAGAAATACTTCATATTGTGTTTTGTGAGGAAACATAGGATTTCTCTATGGTCCGGGTGGGTATGAATATCACCAAAAAAGTATACCGTATCCCCTATTACTCCACTTGCACCTCCGATGAAACCGTAATCGGCATCGTCAAGTACGATGTATCCCGGTGCGATTTTCAACACCTCTATTCCCTGCTCTGTTGCGGCTTCTGATATGCTTGGATCTGCAGTAACTATAGCTTTATTGCTTAAAACCAGAGTAGAACATTTGGTATAACCCTGATTTACATTGATTATCTCTATGTTATGTTCTGTACAATATTCTTTGATTTCTGTTGCAACATCAGCTTCTTTGCAGAAGAGTTTGTTACCGATTAAAGCAACATTCAACAGGATGTTTTGAGGATATTTGGCTGATAATTGTTTGCAGAATTTTATATTGTATCCGAACTCTTTTGCTTTTATTGCTGTTATCTGGCAATTTTCAGGAATAAAAGCTGTGTCACGTATAATGCATATCTGCATATCTGCATGGAATTGTTCATTATATCTTAACTCAGCAATTCTATGAGTTGATATTATATTGATACCTTGAGATAATAATGCATCTGCGATACATTGATTTGTTGGTGAAATGATTACTGTGTGTTTCATATTTTCAAGTAAGTGACTCAAAGGCTTCTCGGATATTTCTGACACCAATAATCTGTACATCTGATGGTGTTTTTATGTTTTTCAGATTATTAAAAGGTACAATAATTTTGTTGAAACCAAGTCTGTATGCTTCGTTTACACGCTCTTGAGCGTGGGATACGCTTCGGATTTCACCTGCAAGACCGATTTCACCGAATGCTATGGCATTTTCTGACACAGGTACATCTTTAAGACTTGATATTAGAGCCATTGCAACTGCAAGGTCAGTTGCAGGCTCATCAAGTCTGAGACCACCGATAACATTTATGTAAACATCGGTATTAGAAAAATAATAACCTGCTCTTTTTTCAAGCACAGCAACTATGAGAGACATTCTGCTGTAATCAAAACCTGTTGACATTCTTCTTGGATTTCCGAATGGTGATGCTGATACCAAGCCTTGTACCTCTGCAAGAATAGGTCTTGTGCCTTCCAT
>SVPX01000077.1 GCA_015065665.1 Oscillospiraceae bacterium
TCCTATGAGTGCTATGTTCTTTAAGTGCACACAGCCTATGGAGAAGCCTGCTCCTGTTGTAGAAGAGAAGCCCAAGAAGAAGACAACTACAAAGAAGTCCACAACAAAGAAAACTACAACAAAGAAGACAGCAGAAAAGAAAGAAGATGCTCCTGCAAAGAAGGCTCCTGCTAAAAAGACAACAGCTAAAAAGGCAGAAACTGTAGCAGAGAAGGCTCCTGAGGAGAAAGCACCTGCTAAGAAGGCACCTGCTAAGAAGACTACAACCAAGAAAGCAGAACCTGCAGCAAAGAAAGCACCCGCAAAGAAAGCTCCTGCAAAAAAAGCAGAAACAGCAGAGAAAACTTCTGAGAAGAAGACTCCTGCAAAGAAAACAACTAAGAAGTCAACCACTTCCGACAAAAAATAAAACTAATTAAATGTACAATACGGGCGGAGTGTATTTATATGCTTCGCCCTGTTGCACATATTTCATTCAGATTTTTTGACAAAACACTATACATTAAATTGGCAAACAATGACTTGAAACATTATTTTGAGTCTTGATATATCAGATTACTTCTACAAAATACATTAACGGAGGTTTTGCTATGTATCCTAAAAAGGAAGTCGTAGCTATGCTACTTGCAGGTGGTCAGGGCTCTCGTCTTGGCGTACTTACAAAGAAAATTGCAAAACCCGCTGTACCTTTCGGCGGAAAATACAGAATCATTGACTTTCCCCTCTCCAACTGCATCAACTCAGGAATTGAAGCTGTTGGTGTACTGACTCAGTATCAGCCCCTTGTACTCAACGAGTACATCGGCAACGGCCAGCCCTGGGATCTTGATGGTATGAACTCCGGCGTTACCTGTCTGAGTCCCTATCAGGCTGTTGATGGTGCAGACTGGTACTCAGGTACAGCAAATGCAATCTATCAGAACATCAGTTATATTGACAGATATAATCCCGAATATGTTGTTATTCTCTCCGGTGACCACATCTACAAGATGGATTACTCCAAAATGATTGCCGCTCACAAAAAGAACAACGCTGACTGTACCATTGCAGTTATCGATGTTTCTATTGAGGAGGCATCCCGTTTTGGCATTCTGAACACATACGATAACGGCGAAATCTATGAATTTGACGAGAAACCCAAGGTGCCTAAAAGCACAAAGGCCTCTATGGGTATCTATGTTTTCAGCTGGAACAAACTGAGAAAATATCTTATTGAGGATGAGAACAACCCCGAGTCTGATCACGATTTCGGAAAGAATGTTCTTCCCCTTATGCTTAATTGCGGCGAGAGAATGTTCGCTTATGAATTTGAGGGTTACTGGAAGGATGTAGGTACTATCGACAGCCTCTGGGACGCAAATATGGATATTCTCAACCCCAATGTAGGTCTTGACCTTAAAGATATCTGCTCACGCAACCGCATGATGCCACCCCATAACCTTGGTGAAAACGCAGAGATTCAGAACTCTCTTATTGCAGACGGTTGTGAGGTTGACGGCAACCTTGAATTCTCCATCCTTTTCAACGGTGTAAAGGTTGGCAAAGGTGCAGAGATCAATTCCTCAATCATTATGCCCGGTGCTGTTATTGAGGAAGGTGCAAAGGTACTCTACTCTATCGTTGCTGAGAACGCACACGTCGGCAAGGGTGCTGTTATCGGCGGTAAACCCGAGGATTATCCCGACAGAGACCAATGGGGCGTTGCAGTTATCGGTGCAGGTCTTAACATTGGTGACGGCGTTGTAATTGAGCCTAAAGCAATGATCGATACAGACGTGGAGGTGTGATACAGTTATGGGAATTAATTTAGCCGGAATTATTTTTGCAAATGTTGGCGAGGCTAATATGCCTGAACTTACATCAAAGAGAACTATGGCGAGTGTACCCTTTGGCGGTAAATACCGTCTTGTAGACTTCCCTCTCTCAAATATGTCCAACTCCGGAATCAACAACGTTGCTATTATTGCAAGAAACAACTTCCATTCTCTGATGGATCATGTAGGCAACGGCAAAGCCTGGGACCTTTCCAAGCGCCGTTCAGGTCTTACTATTCTTTCTCCCTACCGCGGTAACTCTTTCAGACACCGCATTGAAGCTATGTATCACCTTACAGGTTATTTTACACATCTTAAGGAAGAATACATACTCCTTACAAACAGTAATTTCGCTGCAAACATTGATTACACAAAGATGTTTGAGCAACATCTGAGCACAGGAGCAGACCTGACTCTGATGTATAAGGAGATGGAAACCCCAAAGAATGCAGTTAATCCCATTGTTATAGATACTGATTCTGAGGGCAGAATTACAGAGCTTTTTATTAACCCAGGTACTGAGGGTATGTGCAAAAACTCAACCTGCTCTATGATTATCAACAAGTCTGTACTTCTTGAACTTGTTCGCAATTGTATGAGTGCAAATACTCTTAACTTCAGAAAAAATCTGCTTCAGGACAATGTAGGCAAAATCAAGATGTACGGCTATGAGTTTAAAGGTCATATGTCCATTGTTCACTCTGCAGAGGATTACTTCAGAGAGAATATGAAACTTATGGATAAGGATATTCGTGATGAACTCTTTGATATGAGCCGTCCTATCTATACAAAAGTACGGGATGATGCACCTTCACGCTATGGTCTTACCAGCAAAGTTAAGCACTCCCTCGTTGCACAGGGATGTCTTATCGAAGGTGAGGTTGAAAACTGCATTATCTCTAAGGGTGTACACATTGGCAAGGGTGCCGTTGTGAAAAACTGTATAATTATGCAGGATACAATTATCAAAGAGGGCGCAACCCTTGACTATGTAATTGTGGATAAGGATGTTGTTGTAACTGAAGGTCAGACACTTGCAGGTGCTGAGACTTATCCCATCTACATTGCAAAACAATCAACAGTTTAATCCGAAAGGAAGGATATATATGAAAATTCTTTATTGTTCCTCAGAGGCTAACCCCTTTGCAGGTTCCGGCGGTCTGGCTGATGTAGCAGGCAGTCTGCCACACACACTGTGCAGAAAGGGACAGGATTGCCGTATTGTTATGCCTCTTTACGGCACTATCCCCTATGAACTGAAGTGTCAGATGAACTTTATCACAAACTTTACAGTTCCTGTTGCATGGAGAAATATGTACTGCGGTCTGTTCTGGGCAAGATGGAACGATTGCACATACTACTTCATCGACAACGAGTACTACTTTAAGCGTGATAAGCTCTATGGATTCTACGATGATGCTGAGAGATTCGCATTCTTCTCAAGAGCTATTCTTGAGATGCTCCCCCACATCGACTTCCATCCCGACATTATTCACACAAATGACTGGCAGACAGCACTTGTTCCCACATACTACTATCTGTTCTACTCCAAGAATCCTTGGTATTATAACATCAAGAACATCTTCACAATCCACAACATCCAGTATCAGGGTAAGTATGGATGGGAAGTTAACACAGAGTGTGTAGGTATTCCTGAGTCCGAGCAGAAGATTCTTGAGATGGACGGCAAACTGAATATGGTTAAGGGTGCTATCCAGACTGCTGTAAGAGTTACAACTGTATCTCCCAGTTATGCCCTTGAGATTAAGGATCCCTGGTTCAGCCACGGACTCCATCATCCTCTTATCAACAACCACTACAAGCTCTGCGGTATTCTCAACGGCATTGAGCCTCTTGACTGGGATCCTGCTACTGACTATCACCTCTATCGCAACTATACAATGGACGATATGTCAGGTAAAGGCGAGTGTAAACGCGCACTGCAGGAGAGACTCGGTCTTGAGCAGAGATGGGATGTTCCTATGGTTGCTATGGTTACAAGACTTGTATCTCACAAAGGTCTTGACCTTGTTAAGGGCGCACTTGAAAACCTGCTGAATACTGAGAATATGCAGTTTGTTGTACTGGGTACAGGTGACGAAGAATATGAGAACTTCTTCCGTGATATTCAGTGGAGATATCCGGGCAGAGTTTGCTTTGTGAACGGATTTATTCCTGAACTGGCAAGAAAAATTTACTCCGGTGCTGATATCTTCCTGATGCCCTCCAAGTCCGAGCCTTGTGGTCTGGCACAGATGATTGCACTGAGATATGGTACTATCCCTGTTGTTCGTGAGGTTGGCGGTCTTAAGGACTCTGTATTTGACTCTGCTGACAACTATGGTAATGGCTTTACATTCAAAAACTACACAGCAGACGATATGGCTCACGCTGTAAGACGTGCTTTGTGGGGTATTCAGGATGACCAGGGCTGGCATGCACTTATGTGGAGAGCTATGATGAGCAACAACTCCTGGGACAGAAGTGCAAACGACTACATTGTAGTTTACGAGGATACACTCCGCTGGGCATAAACATAAATCAATAACACAAAAATAACAAAACTGTGCTTCAGACAACTGAGGCACAGTTTTTTGTTATATTAAAAATTCAAAAAAGGGCTTGACAATTGAGCGGTTGCTCAACTATAATGATAACAGTTGAGTGATTATTCAATTATATAAAGGAGAATATATATGTCAAACAACAGTTATATTTGTGATTGCAACGCAGTACATAAGGAATTGGTAGACAATGTGCTGAGAGGTATGCCTGAAGATGAGATATTCGTTAAACTTGCCAACTTCTATAAAATCATCGGTAACGATACAAGGTGTAAGATTATCTATGCCCTGTCTGTTAACGAGATGTGTGTCTGCGATTTGGCTAATGTTTTATCTATGACAAAATCATCCATATCTCATCAGCTTTCTAAAATGAAAGATGCCGGAGTTGTAAAATGCAGACGAGATGGCAAGGAAGTATACTACACCCTTGACGATGAGCATATTGCAGGTATCTTTGCAATCAGCCTTGCTCACATCAATCACAAACATTAATGGAGGTACTATGAAAAGTCAGAAGAATATATTAATCGCATTTATCCTTAATCTTAGTTTTTCGGTTTTTGAATTTATAGGCGGAATTTTTACAGGCAGTTTTGCTATTGCATCAGACTCCCTTCATGATTTAGGGGATGCTATAGGCATCGGTCTCTCCTACTTTATGGAGAAAAAGAGTAATCGACAGCCTGATGAAAAATACACCTACGGATACAGACGTTACTCTGTAATGGGCAGTATTATCACCACACTGATTCTGCTTGTGGGTTCAGTTGCTATCATTTACAACTCTGTGCTTAGAATTCTCTCTCCTGCACAGATTAACTACAACGGAATGATTATACTTGCAATCATCGGCACAATTGTAAACCTTGGGGCAGCATTTATTACAAGGGATGGTAATTCACTTAATCAGAAGGCAGTTAACCTGCATATGCTTGAGGATGTGCTGGGGTGGATTGTTGTACTCATCGGTGCCATTGCTATGAAATTTACTGACATAAGCATCATCGACCCTATCCTGTCAATTCTTGTATCTGCCTTTGTGCTGATAAATGCTCTGAAAAATCTGAAAGAAGCAATTGAGATTTTACTGGTAAAGACTCCTGATGGTCTGGATGTAGGAGAAATCAAAAGTCATCTTTGCCATATCGAAGGGGTTGAGGATGTACACCACATTCATCTGTGGAGTATGGACAACACAGAAAACTATGCCACAATGCACATTGTAACTACAGGTGATACAGCAGTAATTAAAAAACTTGTAAGAAATGAACTGGCAGAGCATGGAATAACCCATACTACTCTTGAATTTGAATCTCCCAATGAGCATTGCGGTGATACTATCTGCAAAGTAAATATAGAACACAAACCAACACACCACCATCACCACCATCACCATCATCATTAAATTAAGACCGACCTGTGCATTTATGTGTACAGGTCGGTCTGTTTTATTAAAAATTTATGATGTTGAGGTTATCATCTTTTGGACACCCTTCAAAGCCAGTATTCAAGCCATTTCTACCTGCAGTAGAGAACTAAAAAAACGGGTAGAACAATGAATTTTAACGGGAGATTTTATTTTTAATCAGTAGGTAGACTGGAAAGGTCAGGAATGATATTATCTAAGGCATAAAAGCAAAAGGCGGTTTACATAATGAAAAAAATCAAAATTGTTGTTGACTCTTCAGCAAACATAACGTGTTCTCAGGTAACAGAATTTGATTTTGCACCTATGAAAATCATCACAAAAGATAAAGAGTTTGTCGATGACCTTTCACTTGATACAGAGGGAATGATTAAATTCTTTGACAGTTACAAGGATAAATCTCAGACCTCCTGCCCCAACTCTACCGATTGGCTCACAGCCTTTGGCGATGCAGAGGAGATTATCTGTATTACCATTACAAGTGCATTGTCAGGCAGCTACAACTCAGCCTGTGTCGCAAAGGAAATATATGAATCAGAAGACAAAGGCAGAAAGGTTTGTGTTATTGATTCTTTATCTGCAGGTCCTGAACTGCAACTTTTCATAGAAAAAGCAGAGGCTTTGATTTCAGAGGGTAAAACCTTTGATGAAGTTTGTAAGGTACTTAAAACCTATACAAAGAAGACCGGACTTTTATTTATGCTTGAATCTCTGAAGAATTTTGCAGCAAACGGCAGAGTCTCCCCTGCTATTGCAAAAATCACAGGATTTCTTGGTATCCGCGTAGTGGGCAAAGCAAGTGACGAAGGGCAACTTGAGCCTCTGAATAAATGTCGTGGTGAGGCACGCTCTCTGGATACACTTTGTTCTCATCTGTTTGAATCGGGACTCAGGAAAGGCAAAGTAAGAATTGCTCATTGTATGAACAAAAATGCTGCAATCGAACTGAAAAATAGGATTCTCAGTAAGTTCCCTACTCTTGATATAATCATCTCAGAATGCAGAGGTCTGTGCAGTTACTACGCAGAAAAAGGCGGTATGCTTGTAGCTTTTGAGAAAATGTAAATATAACAAAAAAAACGGTGGCAACCCTACTACAAAGGATTGTCACCGTTTTTTTAATCACGTTGTTCTTTCTTCTGAGGTAATTGAGAAATCATAATTGCAGAGAACATAAGAATTATGCCTATCCACTCATAGCCTGTGGGAAGCTCGGGAACACCCGACACAAGAGAGCTGAACACAATGGCAGAAAGTACCGCAAAGGCAGATTCAAGGCTCATAAGCATTGAAGCAATTGTGGGAGGTGTATATTTCTGTCCCAGTATCTGCAGGGTGTAAGCCACACCGCTTGAGAGAATTCCTGCGTAGAGAATTGAAATCCAGGAATCAAGGATATCTGACATTACGGGTTTTTCAAGAATAAACATTGCTATA
>SVPX01000078.1 GCA_015065665.1 Oscillospiraceae bacterium
ACCACTAAGTGCAGCAAACACAGCGGTGACAATAGGCATAACTGTAATAGTTCCAAGCTGAATCATTGCAGTAACATCCAAAGCAGCGGTACAAACAAGTCCAAAAGCACTGACAAATGCTAAAGCACCACAGAAATAGTTTTTCTTAAGAAGATGCACCGGAGAAGTTTTTCTGTCAAACAATGAAAAAACAAAACAAGCAAGGAACAAACCTAGCACGCTGAATGCAATTATTTCTGCTATACCATTAAGGTCTGTTGCAAAAATATCATTTATGGAATCGGGATTAAGACCACAAATTGTAATCAACGCAACTGACATAGCACAAACAGGAACAAACAAAATCCAATTAAGAACTGATTTGATTGATTTCATTTCATACTCCTTCCATACGATCTGAATGTAATCGCATACTAACAAGGTAATAAAATACATATATGCCCAATATATATTAATCATAAGACATATAAACACAAATATATTGTATTCCAAACACTATCTGTTGTCAAGGTGTTTTGACACCAAATAAGATGGAAGAAAAAGTAATTCAATCGGAGAAAAACATGAAAAACACATTAAAATACGGCATAATTATTCTTATAATTGTAACACTAATTCCTTTTGCATCAGGAATAAAAGGGCTGTCAATAACCCCAAAAGCGTCAGATAACAAATCGGGTATTATTAAATCAAATGAAAAGGTTACAGATAACAAAGATAATTCGGAAGAAAAGTTATCTGCAGAAGAGATAGAAATAATACTAGCCAAAGTTATGGAGCATATAACAGAATCAGCACACACAGAAACAAAGAAGGCAATGATTGCCATATGTAAAAGCAACTACATTTATATGAAAGAACAAGGAGAAACAAACTTTGATATAGATATAAGTAAATATAGTGATGATTTCCTTGATGAACTGATAAATTTATATAAGGACAATGAATATTCAATAACTTACAAAGGAAGCTTAGTGCCTATTCCTATGGTGCCGCAAAACGGCGGTTATACATCCACAAGTGATGAATATCCATACATAAAACCTATAGCATCTCCATGGGACACATTTTCTCGTACATATATAAGAGATGCAATTTATCCCTGCGGTGTCAGCATTTATGGTATCGGATACCTGTGTGAAAATGGTATGACATATAAAGAAGCATTATTGTGGTATTTGCCGGACTTTGATATAAATTAAAAAAGCACCTTCAAGATCTGAAGGTGCTTTTTCTTTTAATCTTGTAATCACAGACGTCTGTATTTCTTGACTCTGCGCTGTTTCTTGCTGTTCTTTACATTTGAAACCAGAGAAATATAAATTATAATCAGAATAATTGCAATAATAAATGCAATCCAAAAAGGCCAGGATGTAAGAACTACCTTGAAAATGTGCATTGTATAAGCAAAACTGCTTCTTTCAACATCTTCTGTTGCAACAACATCAACTGTCTGCACAGCCTCATCCTTATAATAAACAGTAGCAGTACCTATAACATCACCCTTTGTAACAGGAGCATCAATACTCTCGGGAACATCAGGAATAACCCTTACATCCTCCGGCTTATGGTCCTTGGGAAGAATGGTATTGACAGTCTGTGAAGGATAAAGAAGAAGCTGTTTGTCAGATGCGGTAAAGTTTACATCTACCTCGCAAACAGGAGTATCAGTTGTAAGCATCCTGGAAAGTTCAAGGTCAAGAAGCGCCCATCTGAGCATCTGCTTTGCATCTGTCATTGCGCCATTGTGGTCGGAATTCTGATAAGGAGCCCCCATGCAAATACACATATACGCATATCCATCTGCGATTGCAGTTGTAATAAGGCATCGACCTGCCTCATCTGTTGTTCCTGTCTTGATTCCATTTGCGTATGTATAGTAATAATCGCCACCTCTGTTCACATCAATAAGGTAGTTTGTTGTAACAAGAGGATAATCATCTCCCTCACAATAATAGGTTGCTGTATCTGTTATCTCAGAAAACAAAGGTAATGTGAGAGCATAGGTTGTAATCTTATACAGATCATATGCTGTGGTATAATGATTCTCATCGTGAAGTCCGTGAGGATTTACAAAATGAGTATTCTCACAACCAAGTTCTTTTGCCTTCTCATTCATCATATCCACAAAACGCTCTGTATCTCCACCACCAACATAATCAGCAAGAACAAGAGCAGCATCGTTACCGGATGTAATCAGAAGACAATTGAGAAGATCGATAACTGTAACCTTCTCACCCACCTTATAGTCAAGACCGGACATACTGCTACCTGTACCAAGAAGAGGATTCAATACTTCCTGTCTGATTTCAACACGGGTGTTATATACATCTTCGATATTCTCGTAAGCGATGATATAAGTCATTATCTTGGTAAGTGAGGCTGGATAACGAACCATATCCACATTCTTCTCAAGAACAGGAATACCTGTATCCATATTAATAAGAAGAACTGTTTCAGACTCAATTGCTTTACCATAATTATAAGTAATAGCAGAAGTTGAAATCAAAGATGCTAATACTACAAGGAGCATCAACATAAGACAAGTAATTCTCTTAATAAAACTCATAATATTTCCTTTCAGATATAAATCTACATTAAAATCAAAAACCACATTCATCCGAACAACCCTTTGACAAGTTGAGGTTAAAATGTTAATATTTATTATACAATAGATATTCAACTATTTCAATGAGTTATGAAATTTTTATAAGGAGTTTTTACCGTGATTTATGTAACCGGTGATACACACGGAGATATTTCCAGATTCAAAAAAAGAGAACTGAAAAAATTTACAAAAGATGATTATCTGATAATCTGCGGAGATTTTGGCTTTTTATGGGACGAAAGTTCAGAGGAACAGGAAAAAATTGATTTTTTGAAAAGCCAGAAGTACACAATTCTTTTTGTAGACGGAACTCACGAGAACTTTGATTTGCTTGAAAGTTACCCCTCTGTTGACTTCTGCCAGGGAAAAGCAAGAAAAATCGCAAAGAACATATATCATCTTCAGCGTGGTGAAATATACAACATTGACGGTAAATTTATATTTACCTTCGGCGGTGGAGTAAGTTCAGACCTTGGTCAACTTATGGATTCAGGTGCCTGGTATGAGCGTGAACTTCCTACAGAAGAAGAAATGATTTACGCTGTCAACAAACTTAAAAGTTTCAACTGTGAGGTTGACTACATCATCACTCACGAGGCATCTGCCACATATAAACATAAGATATGGCACAACTGCACTACAAATCCTGTCAACGATTTCCTTGAACAAATGAACATGGAAGTCAGATACGACAAATGGTTTTTCGGAAATCTCCATGTTGATTTCGTTGTCAGCGACAACGCCTTTGCTGTTTTTGAGGAAATAATTCCTATAGACGGAACACGCAAAAGCAGACAATTCTGATTGATAACCATAAACAAAACGCCACCTTATCGGGTGGCGTTTTTGTTTTAATTCATTGTACCATTAGATTTTTCGAACAATCTGCGTATTGCTGAACGCAAACCTTTATATATATCTCCAGAAAGATCCGGACTGTCATCAAGAATATCCTGAGCAATATCCTGGGAGAGATACAGACTGCTCATATCAGATATATCAGCAATTTTAAGTTCAGGCAAACCATGTTGGCGTTCACCGAAGAAGTCACCGGGCCCTCTCAGCCGTAAGTCCTCATCAGCAATTTTAAAGCCATCTGTGGTGGATGTCATTACACGCAAACGCTCCATGGTATTCTCAGATGTACTGTCTGATACAAGGATACAGTAGGATTTATCGGTTCCTCTACCAACTCGTCCTCTCAGCTGATGAAGCTGAGAAAGCCCGAATCTTTCTGCGTTTTCTATCATCATAATAGTGGCACTTGGAACATCAACACCAACTTCTATAACAGTAGTTGCAACCAGCAGTTGTTTTTCACCACTTGCAAACTCACGCATGGTTTTGTCTTTATCCTTATGTTTCATCTTACCATGAATGATGCCAACTGGATAATCAGAAAATTCCTGCAGCATCAACTCTGCACCATACTCTTCTGCAGCTGCTAACTCGGATTCATCTTCATCCACCAGCGGACATACAATATAGGCTCTGTTGCCTTTATCCAGCTGATCTTTAATAAACTTAAATGCTCTGGCTCGTTTATCTGAGTTGATAAGAAGTGTATCTATCGGCTGTCTGCCGGGTGGCACCTCATCAACAATTGAAATATCAAGATCGCCATAAACAATGAGAGCAAGTGTTCTTGGAATAGGAGTTGCACTCATAACGAGAAGATGGGGATCTTTTCCTTTAGCAAGAAGTCTGGAGCGCTGAGCAACACCAAAACGATGCTGTTCATCGGTGATAGCAAGACCTAAAGATTTGAAAACAGTTTTTTCTGTAATCAAAGCATGAGTACCAACAACAATATCAATATCTCCATTCTCTAACTGCTCTCGGATTTTCTTTTTTTTTGAAGCAGTAAGAGAACCTGTCAGTAAGCCTACGGATATATTAGTATCCTTAAATAACTTCTGCAGGGTTGCAAAATGCTGTTCTGCAAGAATTTCTGTAGGTGCCATAAAAGCAGACTGCATACCGTTCTTTGCCATATTATAACAGGCACAGGCTGCTATGGCTGTCTTACCTGAACCTACATCACCCTGAACAAGTCTGTTCATAGGCACCTTGCCATTAAGCATATCATTTGAACAATCATTCATTGCTCTTTGCTGTGCATTAGTAGGTTTAAAAGGTAATAATGATACAAACTCATCAGTATAGTCTACAGATATATTTGTTCCTCTTGCTTCTTTATGCTGATTTTTAAGAGAGCGTATACCAAGAGATAAAACAAGAAGTTCTTCAATAACAAGACGATGTCTTGCTTTCTCATAATCTACAGAGGTTTGAGGAGTATGTATATTAATTATGGATCTGCGCAAATCGCAGAGATTGTACTTCTTACGAATATATTCAGGCAACGGGTCGGCAACTTTCTCTGGCAGCATTGATAAAGCCTGTGACACTGCATTCTGTACTGCTTTATTGGTAAGTCCGGCAGTAAGACTATACACAGGCCGGAAAGAAGATACATTACTATCCGCCCTGATAAACTCAGGGGAAATCATCTGCACACCGGAAAAATCTTTTGTAGCCTTACCATAAAAAAGATACTCGGTATCATACTTGAGCATCTGAGTAATATATTTATTATTGAAGAATACAAGACGCATTGCATCATAGCCGTCAGATACTTCTGCTCTGACCATAATACGATTACCTGGAAGTCTTGATTCTCGCATTGTGGCAGAGAGCTTACCTCTGATACAGCATACATCTCCCCCTTTAACGTCAGAAATCATCACAGGATGACTCCAATCCTCGTAACTTCGGGGGAAATAGTACAAAAGGTCTCCTACAGAACGTATACCTATTTTATGAAAAAGCTCAGCCTTTTTTTCTCCAACGCCTTTAAGTGTTCTTATTGGTATTTCAAATAAAGATGCCATATATCATAACCTACCGATAATTATTCAATACATATATTCAGAAAAAGGCGGACAAATCTGTCCGCCTTTTCATTATACAATTATTACTGTGCAGATTCAATACCAAGAATGTAATAGTAGATGGGCTGACCGCCGTTAATCATATTGATATCTACTCTGTCACCATATTTGAGAACAAGTGCATCATAAACCTCGGAAGCATCTTCCTCGGAGATACCCTCACCATAGATAAGAGTAACAAACTCTGCATCGTTTGTGATCATGGACTTTGCAAGTTTGAGAAGAGCTTTCTTGGGAGTTGCCTCAGCAACTGTGAGCTTACCGTTATCAAGACCGATAATCTCGCCCTCTTTGATCTTTCTCATACCGAACTCTGAGTCACGGGCTGCAAAAGTGATCTGACCAGTGGAAACACCTGTGAATGCATCCTGCATTGTACCTTTGTTGATGATTGCATCACTATCGGGATCATAAGAAAGCATAGCAGTAATACCCTGAGGAATTGTCTTTGTAGGAAGAATGATAACTTCTCTGTCCTCAACGATTTTTGCTGTCTGCTCTGCAGCCATAATGATGTTCTTGTTATTGGGGAGAACGAAAACAGTCTTAGCAGGAGTTGCCATAACTGCCTCGTAGATATCATCTGTACTGGGGTTCATACTCTGACCACCGGAAACCACATGGTTACAACCAAGGTCAGTAAAGAGAGTGGAAAGACCTTCACCTGATGCAACAGCAACAAAGCCGATTTCCTCTACAGGATCCTGAGGCTCGAGCTTAACCTTTGCCTGGCGTTTTTCATTATCAACCTTAGCCTGCTCATGCTGCTGACGCATATTCTCAACCTTTACTGTGAGAAGCTGACCATACTGAAGACCTCTCTGGAGAGCCTTGCCGGGATCCTCTGTGTGAACATGAACCTTGATAATCTCTTCATCGTCAACTACAACTACGCAGTCGCCGATTGTCTCAAGGTATGCACGAAGTTTGAGAGGAGAAGTTGTAATTGAAGCATCTCTGCCTACAATAAACTCTGTGCAATATGTGAAGTTGATAACCTCATCAAATTCTGCTGCAGCACTACGGAAGATGTCATCAGACTCCTCAGAAGAAGCCTGTGTACCGGTATACTCAATCATAACACCGTCTTTGATGAAAGAAAGCATACCCTCAAAGATAACAAGAAGTCCTTTGCCGCCTGCATCAACAACACCTGCTTTTTTAAGAACAGGAAGAAGCTCAGGTGTACGCTGGAGAGATGCATCTGCTGCTTCACATACAACAGACCATACTTTAGCAGGATCCTGAGATTTCTTTACAAACTTTGCACCTTCCTCAAAAGCCTCTCTGGCAACAGTAAGGATTGTACCTTCTGTAGGCTTCATAACTGCTTTGTATGCAGCATCTACACCAAGGCCAAGAGCTTTTACAAGATCTTTGCCACTTGCAGTTTCTTTACCCTCAAGGCCTTTTGCAAAACCTCTGAAAAGCAGAGAAAGGATAACA
>SVPX01000079.1 GCA_015065665.1 Oscillospiraceae bacterium
GAGGTTACTCCCGAGTCAATCCGTATGAGAAAAACAATCCTTTCCAAAGAACTTAGAATGAAGAAGGCTTTCCGTAAATGAGTTATGTAATTCTCGACCTTGAGTGGAATGCTGCTTTCAGCAAGAAGCGCAAGAAGTATATAAACGAGATATTTGAATTTGGTGCAGTCAAAGTCGATGATGATATGAACATCATCGACAGCTTCACTATGCTCATCAGACCTGTTATAGGAAAGTTCCTGAATCCTTATGTAAAAAAACTTACAAACATAACCTTTGAAGAACTCAAAGAAGCCGAAAATGACTATTTAAGTGCTATAAAGGCATTTTCTGAATTCTTAGGTGATAGTGTGCTGATGACCTGGAGTACATCAGATTTACTTGCTTTACTTGAAAATCAGAGTTACTTCACAGGTGGACAGCGTCTGAATTTTATGAAAAGCTACTGCGATTTACAGAGCTACTGTGAGTATATCCTTGGTGTTGGCAGTGCATCCCGACAGCTGGGACTTTCTGCCTGTGCAGAGCTTCTTTCAATCCCTGTTGAGGGTGACCAGCACAGAGCTCTTGCAGATGCACAGTTAAGCCACAAGTGTTTCAAAGCCCTCTTTAAGAAATCTGTTCTTGATGAGTTTGTGGAAGATACAACAGACGACGAGTTTTACCGCAAACTTACTTTCAAATCAAAACTCATCACCGATATCCGCAACCCCCTTGTTGACCGCTCCAAGATGTTCTTTGATTGTCCCGAGTGTGGCACCCGTTGTGTGCAGAAGTCAAAGTGGAATGTAAAAAGCCGCAGCTTCAAGGCTTTCTTTGTATGCCCAGAGTGTAAAAAAGAATTTGCAGGCCAGGTGTATGTAAAGCAGAAGTACGAGGGTATCGTGTTCACTAAAAAGATAGTTGAACCTCAGGTTGATTCAGGGGACAAGCCTGCAGAAACCTCAGCAAATATAGATACTCCAAAATCAGAATAAATCCATAATAAACTATTATAAGCATTGTTTTTATAAAGCAATGCTTTTTTTAACAAAAATACTATCGAACAAATATTCGAAAAACTATTGAAATTTCAGAAAATCCGTGATAGTATATTATTGTGAGATAAAACCTCACAACTCAGTAATAACGAATAAGCCCCAATTTGTTATGAGTATGAAGTTAAGCGAAAGGATATGAAAAATATGGATTATTTCAAATGGTCACAGGAGTATATGGAAGAAGCTGCTCTTGTACTGAGGAACATCGACAGACTTAAAGAAAAGCAGAAGACAGCACCCCTTAATCAGAAGCAGACGATTGCTGATAATATTATGAAACTTCGTCATATCTACTACGAGTGTGTGCATACTGCCGCTTATCTCAGAGGTCTTTACGAGGAGAAACGAAATGCCGCGTAACGAGATTTACGCCGAGGATTTCGTGTATGATGAACTGTCCTATCTTGATTACATAAGGTCTGATAATACCAATAAGGAAGAAAGAAGGAAAATGAAAATTATCCTGAGCAAAGCTTTGCTGCAGGAGTTAACAGAGCTTCAGAGATTCTGCCTTACAGAGTATTATCTCAAAGGCCGCAAAAAGAAAGATATAGCATCGGATTTGTCGGTACATCCCTCAACGGTAACAAGACATATACACAGAGCAGAACATAAACTCAAACACATTGCAAGTTATTACAGTTAATCAAAAAGAAAAGAGCCTTTCTGCATAGCAGAGAGGCTCTTAAGTCTTTATGTGGGTTTTACAGTTCAAAGTCGCTGGCATCGAATTTCTCCAGCATTCTGGGAGGTTCAACTCTTCTCATAACAGGGTTGTAGTCAAACTTTGAACATTTGCCTTTTTTGTTAATTGATTTTTTATATCTGCAGAAGTTCTTTCCACCCTCAACAACACAGTTCTGACAGTAGTCGCAACGGGGTTTTATATCTGCACCTAATAATTTCTTTTTCTTCTTGAACATACTAAACTTCCTTTGTCCGTATAATTCTTTGTGCTAAGTATATCACGAATATTGTTGTGTTGCAAGATGTTTTGATATATAATAAATCAGTGAGGTGTATGTATATGAATTTCAGTTCAGAAGTAATGACATTAAATGGTACAGATGTGCCGTTTCTGACTTATAACAGATTAAGCGGAATTCCCTTTCTCCGTCACGCTTTTTCAACCCGTCTTGGCGGTGTGTCTGAGGGTGAGTTCACATCAATGAATCTTTCCTTTGGCAGAGGGGACAGGGACGAAAATGTAACCGAGAATTATAAAAGACTCTGTAAGTCCGCGGGCTTTGACTATGAATCTCTCACCGCATCTGCTCAGGTACACGAAACAGTTGTACGCAGAGTAACTGTTCTAAATCGCGGTGTAGGAATTTATAAACCTAAGGATATGCTGTCTGTGGATGCTCTCATCACCAATGACCCGGCAGTTACCCTTGTAACTTACTATGCAGATTGTACCCCTGTTTTCTTTGTGGATACCGTGAAAAAGGCAATCGGTCTTGCTCACGCAGGATGGCGCGGCACAGTAGGGGAGATTTCCGCAAAAGTTGTTGCGCGTATGGGTGAAGAATTCGGCACTAACCCTCGTGACCTTGTATGTGCCATAGGCCCTGTAATCGGAAAATGCTGTTACGAAGTTTCCGAGGATTGTGCAGATCATTTTATAAAACTTTTTGGTGAGAACAGCCCTGTGATTTCAAAGGGTGAAAAACCCGGTAAGTATATGATAGACCTGGCACTTGCAAACAAACTCCTGCTCATAAAAGCAGGAGTCTGTGAAGAGAATATTATTGTGTCCGACCTTTGTACACAATGTAACTGTGACTTGCTCTGGTCACATCGTGCAACCGAGGGTAAACGCGGCACAATGTGTGCTCTTGCTGCCATTGTCTGAAAAGACGGAAAGGCTATATGCTAACCTTTCCGTCTTTTTCAAACCATATATTTCTTGCGCGGAATTCTTTGCCTGAAAGATAGGATAGGGGAGATTCCTCAACCTCACCAAATATGAGTTTGTAGGAGTAAAGTGCTTGTCCTGTGTGTCCTTTCACTCTCAAGGGATGACCGCCGTATTTGGTGTCTCCTGCCAGGGGTGTGCCGATAGACGCCATATGGGCTCTTATCTGATGGGTTCTGCCTGTAAGTAGGTCCACCTCAACAAGTGAATATTTACCCGATGAATGAAGAACTCTGTACTTTGTGGCAATCTCCTTGCCCTCGTCAGAGTTCTTTTTTACGCTGACTTTGTTCTTTTTTTCATCCTTTGTCAGCATACCTGTCAGCAGTCCTTCACTCTTTTTGGGAGTGCCCTCACAGATGCAAAGATACATTTTCTTGATAATTCTTTCTTTGATAAGCCTGTTTAGTTCTTTCAGAGCCTGTGCGTTCTTTGCGGCTATGATAAGTCCACCTGTGTTTCTGTCCAATCGGTTTGCCATAGCTGGGGAGAATGAATTTTCAGCTTCAGGGTTGTACTCGCCTTTATCATAAAGGTAATGTTGTACTCTTGCTACCATTGAGTCAAAGTGATATGTCTTGTCGGGATGAGACAGCACCCCCTCAGGTTTATCAATTATAATCAGATTCTCATCCTCATAAACTACAGAGAGCTTCTTCGGTGCCTTCATAAACTCATACTCATCACCCTGAGCCTCAAAGAATTCATCCTTGATATAGAATGTAAGCACATCGCCCTCTTTGAGCATATTGTCAATAGCGCACTTCTTGCCGTTTAATTTGATGTATTTTGTGCGTATGTATTTGTACATAAGTGACTTGGGCATAGTTCTGAACTTTTTAGTCAGAAACTTATCAAGTCTCTGTCCCGCGTCATTTTTATTTATAGTTATTGTTCTCATATCAAAACACCTTTCAATGGCTATTATAACAGTTAATCCCATATATTTCAACTGATATAAGATAGTCTGTTATTGTCAACCTGTATTATTGATGATATAATCGAAATAGAATAATTAATTATTTATAGAGGTGATTTTGTGTTTGGTATAAAGAAGAATTTCGGTTTCGGATGTATGCGTCTTAAGATGAATGGCACAGAGGTTGACCATACCGAATTTGCAAAGATGGTTGATATCTTTATGGAAAACGGTTTCAACTACTTTGATACCGCCCATGTGTATATTGACGGCAAAAGTGAAACTGCTCTCAGAGAGTGCCTCACATCCCGTTATCCCAGAGAAAGTTATATTCTCACCGATAAACTCAGCCCCAGTAACTTCGACTCTCAGGAAGAAATCAGACCTTTACTCGATTTGCAACTTGAAGCCTGTGGTGTTGAATACTTCGATTTCTGGCTGATGCACGCAATGAACAGGGATTTGTTTGAGAAGTACAAGCGCTGTCGTGCTTTCGAGACAACCCTTGAACTTATCAAAGAAGGCAAAATCAAGCATCTTGGTATATCTTTCCACGATAAAGCAGAAGTTCTCCGCCAGATTCTCACCGAGTATCCTCAGATTGAAGCGGTGCAGATTCAGTTTAACTATGCAGATTACGAGGATGAGAATGTAGAGAGCAGAAAGTGTTACGAAGTCTGCAGAGAATTTGGTAAGCCTGTAATTGTTATGGAACCTGTAAAAGGCGGCACACTTGTGAATCTTCCCAAAGAAGCCCAGGCTGTGTTTGATGAACTCAATGGTGGCAGTAACGCCAGTTACGCAATCCGCTACACAGCAGGTTTTGAGGGAGTTATTATGGTGCTCTCAGGTATGGGTAGTATTGAGATGATGAACGATAACATCAGTTATATGAAAGAGTTTGTTCCTCTGAGTGAGGAGGAGCAGGAGGCTGTCCGCAAGGTAACAGAAATTCTCAGATCTCAGGAGCAGATTCCCTGCACAGATTGTAAGTACTGTGTTGCAGATTGCCCTGCAAATATTTCAATTCCGGAGATGTTTACTATATATAATGGTAAAAAAGGACTCAGAGAGGGTAACTCCAAAGAGGACTACAAACGCATTTTTAAGGACAGAGCCAAAGCATCTGATTGCATAGAGTGCGGTAATTGTGAATCCTCCTGCCCCCAGCATCTTTCTATCAGAACCCTTCTCAAAGAAGTTGTATCTGAGTTTGAAAACTGATTGTATTAACAAGAACTGTATAATCAAGAACACATTTTCTTTTTTCTCATAATATAAACCAAGAGGTGATTTGTGTGAGAAACTCAAGGTGCGGTAGTGTGCTTTCTTTTGCAGCAGGACTTCTTGTTGCAAGTTGCCTGCCCTATGAATTTGTGGTAGTTGTCTCGGCAATCACCATAATTATACTTTGCTTTATTTTCAGGAGGCGAATGTGTTGAAAGTTGTACTTATCGAGAATCCAAAGTTCATATCCTTTTTACTTCGCAAAATCTATAAAATAAAAAAACAGAAATAAGGAATATATCTGTAGGGGAGGGGCTTTGCTCCTCCTGTTTTTATTGTGCTTTTATCTCTTGGTTTTGTTGATTTAAACACCCTCTACACACAATCGGACAAGTAGATTACCAAAAATTAACTTAATTATATATATTTGCAAAATTTATCTTGAAAAAGCGAAAACTTTCTGTTAACATAAAATTAACCTAATATATTACAGGAGGTTTTTTGAAATGAAACGTACAAAGAAAATTCTTTCTCTGTTACTTGCTCTCGTTCTTGTTGTGAGTGCAGTAGCATCCCTTACTGTTTCTGCCGCAGGCGATACAGTTTACGTCAGAGTTCCCTCTTCATACGGCACACCTAACTGCTATATGTGGAACTCCTCTTCCGACCAGGATGTAGCATGGCCCGGTACAGCTATGACAGCTCTGGGTGACGGCGTATATTCCTACACTCCCTCAAAGTCTTTTGCTAACGTTATCTTCAACAACGGCAGCGCTCAGACAGCAGACCTTGTTTATCCCGGTGCAAATCAGCTTTATGATCTTGAAACAGGTACTTGGGAAGTTTACGATCCCGGCAAGGCTGAGCCTTCCATCACACTCAGCAAGAAGGACGGCGCTTCTTTCAAGACTGAGACTCTCACAGTAACAATCACTACTCAGAATGCTGATTCTGCTTATTACACAGTAGACGGCGGTTCACAGCAGTCCTTCACAGGTTCTGTTGATGTTACTCTCGGTGCTTCCACAGCTATTGGTTCCACAGTAACTCTCTATGTTTCTGCAACTAACGACAACGGCACAGTAACAGCTTCTGCTACATACACAAAGAAGGAAGCTGGTTCTGCTGGCGGTAATGGTTCCGATGGTTCTACAGCTCCTGCTCTTGGCGGTTACTATGCAACTAACCCCAATGGCCAGGTTGGTAAGCAGGCATCCATCACAATTGATGGTTCTATCTCTGATTGGGACAGCTCAATGCTTATCGCACAGGGCGTAGCAAACGATGACCCCCGTGTATATCGTCCCAGCTCAATGCACGAGATTGCAATTGATGACTATGCTCTCTATGCTGCATGGGATAACACAAATCTCTATCTTATGTGGGAGGTAGCAAACGTTCAGGATGCTATTGCTCCTATGGACAACTTCCCCCTCACACAAGGTAACCTCTGGATTTACAACCTTCCCGTATTTATGTACTTCAGCATCGACCCCTCCATTGAGGGTGATGGTACCGTTACATCCGGCGCAACAGTCTGGGATAGCGGTATTACTCTTGATGCTAACATCGATACAGTTGTAGCATTCTCCACAAATGGTTCAAACGGTCCCTTTGTTTACAAAGCAGATGATGACGGCAAAATCGTTTACAACGAGACTCGTCACTCCAACATCAAGCTGGAGTGGGGCAACTCCACAATCAGCCAGGAACTCTGGGGTATCGATGAGGGCTATGGTCACTACAACAACCGTACACCCGATGATACACTTGCTGATTCTGCCACGTGGATTGATTTC
>SVPX01000080.1 GCA_015065665.1 Oscillospiraceae bacterium
AGTAGCGGTTATTGTTACTGTTATATTGTTTACAGGTACAAACAAATTACCTGAGTTTTCTGGTTCTTCAACAGAAATTACAGATAAATCAAAGATTGACTTGGGAGAAGAATTGTATGTTACTGCCATCGGTAACTATACAGGTCTGTTCCTTGAGGATGGCTCAGACAGGGTTGTAACAAATGTTATGATGCTTATGCTCGAGAATTCATCAGATAAAGATCTGCAACTTGCAAGGGTTAATATTGTTTACGATGATTTCACCGCTGAGTTTGAGGCAACAAATATTCCCTCAGGCAAGTCGGTTGTTCTTCTTGAGAAAAACTGTCGTCAGTATTCCGATGAAGAATATAATAGTATTAGTTTATCTAATGTATCATTCTTTAAGGATTCTATGAACCTTATGGAAGACTCTGTCTCTGTTACAGGCGGAGATGGTTATGTTCAGATTGATAATGTTTCTTCAAAGGATATCAATGGAACCACTTATGTTTATTATAAAAACATCGCTTCCGATACTTTCTATGGTGGTATTACTTACAGAGCAAAGCTGGAGGAAACCATCAAAGCAGGGGAGAGTGTCAGAATTCCTACTCAGCATTTCAACGAAGGCAACTCTTGTGTTGTGCAGGTGACGAACTTTGAATAATAAGTTTTATAGTATAGCAGGAATTAATTACTGTGTATCGGTTGAAGATGATGTGCAGTTAATGGATGATGGTATTCTTGAAAACTATGTGTCTGATGCAACAGATGATTTCCATAAAATCACATTTTGCATTACAGAGGATATTCCTGGCCCGGAGGGTGAACTGATTTTTTCGGATGATGGCAAGTTTATTTATTTAACCGATGATTCTTGTGAAATCAGATATGAGGGTGTTACTAATTCAGAGGTGTTAACTTCTTATATGCGTATTGCCCGTGGCACAAATGAATCCTTTGTTCATATCAGACCACTTTCCTTTGGAACTAAGACCATTCTCAGAGCTATGGAGATAGAGCATTTTATTGTGAAGAATTACGGATTGTTGTTCCACTGTGCTTATGTGGAAGTGGATGGAAAAGCTTTGATTTTTACAGCTCCTTCGGGCATAGGGAAATCAACACAGGCAAAGCTATGGTGTGATAATAAAGATGCTGCGCTGATTAACGGTGACAGATGTGCCTTGATGCTTAAAGATGGAATACTGTATGCCTGTGGAGTACCATATTGCGGGAGTTCCCGTGTGAATATAAATAAAACTCTACCTGTATGGGCTATAGTTTATCTTGAACAGGCACCGGTTTCAACTGTTAACCCTCTTGTGGGCATTTCCTCTTTCAAAAGGATTATGGAAGGAGTCTGTGTTAACACCTGGAATTCTTCCGATATGTCCCTGTGTATTAATACTGTTACTGCAATTGCAGAGAATATACCTGTGATTAATCTGAGCTGTACCCCTGATGTTACAGCAGTTGAAATTCTCTCCAAAGCTCTTAAGGAGTTGTGATGTTATGAACAATACGGAACGAACTGAACCTGTTATCGCTACCTATCTGCACGAAAAAGGCGGTCGTCTTGGGTTGCCTGTCAGCGGTACATTTGAACTTACCTCGAGATGTAACTTCAGTTGTCCTATGTGTTATGTGCACGACCAGATGAAAGATTCTGATAATCTATCATCTGAGTTAAGTGCTGAGCAGTGGATAAACATTGCTCAGAGTGCTTGTGATTCGGGCATGATGTTTGCACTTCTCACAGGTGGAGAGCCTTTGCTCAGACGGGATTTCTTTGAAATATACAGTGCTATGAAGAGCATGGGACTTATGATTTCCGTCAATACTAATGGTTCTCTTTTAAAAGGCGAAACTCTCCGCAAATTAATTGAAAACCCACCTTTCAGAGTTAACATTTCTCTTTACGGAGGATGTGCTGAAACATACCGTAATATGTGTGGAAATAATGCGTTCGCAGATGTTACAGGTGCCATTCTTTCTCTTAAAGATGCAGGAGTTGATGTTCGTCTCAACCTTTCTCTTACGCCCATGAATAAAGATGATATGCAGATTATTTATGAATTTGCAAATGAAAATGGAATACATATTAAGTTCAATACATATATGTATCCGCCTCATCGGATTAAAGATACAGATACTGCTTCACATTCAAGGTTTACTCCCGATGAAGCGGCGCGGTATTCTTCCCAGTGGGATTATCTGAGACTTGGTGAGGAGGAATATAAAAAGAGATGCGAAAGAATACTTGCCAATACATTTTTATCGGATGATGAATGTATGGTTGATATGGATAAAGGTGTTCGCTGCAGAGCGGGACGCTCCAGTTTCTGGATTACCTGGGATGGTAAACTACTGCCTTGTGGTATGATGACTTCCCCTGCAGTATCACTTAACTTATTGAGTTTTACTGAGGCTTGGGCATATATCAAGGCGGAGTCTGAAAATTTGTATTTGCCTGAACATTGCGTCACTTGTTCCAAACGCAAAATCTGCAATGTGTGTCCTGCTGTGTGTGTTTCAGAAACAGGTAGTTTCAAGGGTATCCCAGAGTATTTGTGTCAGTATACCGATGAACTTATTTCTTTTGCAAAAGACTACATGGATAAACAATAAAACTCATTTTGTTTCAGATAAGTATTGGATATTATTTTAGTGACTTTGTTATTTGCAAAGTCACTTTTTTATCTAGTTTAATGGTTAATGTTGACAATAAATCTTATTGTAGTAAAATTATATTATGTAAGGTGTTGCTTTTGTAACCTGTGAAAAGCAACATAATAATTATCCAGGAGGCGATATTGTGAGTTCATTTTTCAGACTACGCAGTATATTATCATTGATACTTGTTATCTGTCTGCTATGTTCCTTCCCTGTGGTAGGGGTTTCTGCAGCAGCAGAGCGTCAGGTTTTCGATGAAAACTCAGAGGCGTTCGCCCTTTACAGCGGTGGTGTTCCCTCAAATGTTATGGAATATGATTGCGGTAATGCAGTAACCAATGATAAGTCAAAATCTTATCTGAGGATTATTCAGAATACATCAGAGGATGATTTCCTCAGTTATTGCAACAAACTAAGCAATAACGGTTTTTCTGTTGTTATGAATAATAAAACTGTCGCAGCAGATAAGGGATATAACCGTTTCTTTTCTTTCCTTTCTGCGGACAAGTTATATAAGGTATATACATATTATCTGCCTTATTATAAAGAAACAAGAATTATCGTTGATACAGAATATAATACTGTACATGGTTTTTCTTATAATTCCACTACAGGTGAATCTGTTGAACCTTTAATTTGCATGTACGGTCTTTCTACATCTGAGAACGGATATGCCAATACAACAACAACAGATTACAGCACAGGCAAAGTAAACAGCGGTGCTCTTGTTGTTATCCGTATGCCCGACAACAGTCTGTTTCTTCATGATGGTGGCGCACTTGACCAGTGGGATGACCAGGCTTGTGATGACTTTATGACCTTCTGTCGTAACCTTACAGGTAAACAGCATGGAGAGAAGGTTGTTGTCAATACATGGTTTATTTCTCACGCACACACAGACCATTATCAGGGACTTCCCAGATTCTTCTCCCGTCAGCATAATAATCTTGATCTGAAGAATATTATGTATAATATTGATATTGAGAGAACTTACACTACACGTGATATTTATAGAGAAGTCCGTATGGTTGCTTCTTACTTCCCCGGTGTTAAGTACTACAAACCCCATACAGGTGAATCCTTTGATATCGCAGGTGTTGGTTTCGATGTTATCTATGCTCTTGAGGACCGTTATCTCCCTAATGAAGATAATCAGATAATTACCGACTATCCTGAGATTGAAAATGGAAAAACTGTTACAGAATACGATCTGGGCGGTACTTATCGCGATTTCTGCTACGAATCAGATGGAAAGAGTGATTTTAACGACACATCTACAGTTTTAAAGGTTACTTTCACATCTGGCTCAAAAACTGTAGACAGTATCCTTTATGCGGATATGAATCACGTAGAACAGATACTTTGGGATATTTATCCCGACAGTTATCTTGAAACCGATATTATGATGGTTCCTCATCATCTTCACGATGAGCATGCTGAGCTTTGTGCTATGTCTAAGGCAGATATCTTTCTGATGTGTCAGCACAAAAGTGCAATCTTTGGTCCTGATGGTGACATTTCCACAAAAGACGGCCCCGGATTATATCGTCCTGCTCTGTATAACAATTACCTCGCAATGCAGAGTGCAATCGAAACCCCCGGTAGCAAGAGTTATTGGCAGGGCAACGAAACAGCCGTTATCTCTCCATTTGGTGTAAAGATTGATCTTGCTGATGTAACTGAGGACACAGAAGCTCCTGAGGGTTACGCTGTTTATACTCAGGGTGTCAGAGCCTTTGAGTATGGCGGTTGGAGTGTTGACGGCAGTGACGAAACTGTATCAGGTATTGATTACAGCGATACAGTCAATGCTGTGGAAACTACCAACAAAGAATATGTGTTTACCCGTGTTGACACTCCTGCATACAATGAGCGTTATATCATTATGCATGACCAGTCAAAGAATCTTATGTCCTATTCTGCAGTTAATCCTGCTAAGGATACAACTTCCATAGTCTGGAATCAGCAGGGTAATGCCAAGGATATTTTCTATTTTGGCGTGGATGAAGATGGTGCAATTAGTGAAGATAAAATCTACATCGACCATAGTAACCGCGATAATACCTTGTGGATATTTAAGCAGAAGACTTCCAATGCTTATGGTAACAAGGGAATAGAAAAGGGAACAGAACTTTCCTATATTGAGAACGAGGCATCTGTTCCAACATACCTGGGCGGAGAAAAGCGTTATCATCACCTCTATGCATCCAAGGGTATCGGTCCTGTTTATAACGAGGATGGTACTATCAACTCAGTAAAGAATGGTGCATATTGGTATTCTGTGGAAGGTGCAGATGCAGAGGGTGTACAGGAGAGATTCCTGCATATATACCCTGATTATTCTCTGATGTATGGCATTTCCAATCCTTCTGGATCAGTTGAAGTTGAAAGTTTCGGAAACGGTGAGTTCCTTGTTTACCGTCAGGATGGAACAAATTATTATGTTCTCACTTGTAATCCGGATACAGGTAAATGGACTACAGAAATATATACAGCAGACGAAGTGGCTGCAAATTTTGATTCACTCAAAGTCAGATTTTACAAGTATACATCCGACTCAGGAATGAAGAGTGTTACTTTGCAGGGCCCCAGAGTTTTTAATGTTCTTGAAGGTACAGACGAAAACACTGTGCTGAGCAAAATTCCCAACGAACTTATCGTAAGCGATGCGTCCAATAACTTTATCCATGTTCCATCAAGCGGAACCACAGCCAAAATAGGCTATTACTGGATTAAGTTTGAGTCAAAGTTCGTTTCCACTTCCAAGCGTACAACAGACGATTATCAACTTGGTGTATATTATCATAACGATGATGCTACCGACACAAAGGTAGGAGAAGTAACAGTTCATATTCAGAGTGATATTCTTTTACCCGATACAATCGTGCTGAATGCAAGAAATGGTTATGTTAATAAGGGATCTTCTTCTGATACGGTTATCAGACTTGCTCTTCCCGCCAATTCTGCAGCATGTACTTTTGAAGGTCAGTTCAATACACTTAATGGATTTGAAACACGTAAAATTTCAATTACACCCGATATGCTTACAGATTCACAGGGTAACGCTGTTGATCTGTCAGTTGGGGGTGTTCATGACAATTTGACTCTGACTTATCAGGGTACAAAAATTTGTGATGATTTCTCTCTGAACATTTATGCACAGCATAAAGTTACATTCGTTGACTATGACGGCTCTGTTATCAAGGAAATTGAAGTAGTAGAGGGCGAAGAGGTACAGGCACCAAGAAATCCCTCCAGACCTGAGGATAAGATGTATACATATACCTTTACAGGTTGGGACAAGGACTTTACAACCGTAACCGAAGATATGGTTGTAACAGCTCAGTATACACAGACAAGACAGATATATTACATCCGAGGCACATTCAATAACTGGGAAGCTGTTGATGTGATGACAGAGATTTCAGATGGAGTATATTCCTTTGAAACTTCTCTTGATGCAGGAACTTATGAGTTCAAGGCAGCAAACAATAATTACTCAATGCAGTGGCCCGTTAATGGTAACGATGTTTTAGTTCTTGAAACTGCAGCAGATGTAACATTTATCCTCGATACTAATGCAGATACACTGGAAGCATCTTATGTCAGAACAGGGTATATTGTAAAATTCTACAATTACGATGGAACTCTTCTCTCAACTCAGTCTGTACTTCCCGGTGGTACTGTTACAGCACCCCAGGCTCCCACAAAGCCTGCTGATGTAAACTATGTTTACACCTTCACAGGTTGGGATAAGGACTTCACAAATGTTTCCGAAGATATGGAGATTACCGCAGTATTCTCCGAAACACCCCAGGTATATTACATCCGCGGTTCCTTCAACGATTGGTCAACCTCAGATGTAATGACAAAGACAGAGGATGGTATTTATACATTTACAAAATCACTCTCTTCCGGTACTTATGAGTATAAAGCTGCTAACGATAACTATTCTATGGAGTGGCCTCTTGGTTACAATAAAACTTTAACTCTTGAACAGAACAGTGAAGTTACCTTTACACTTGATACAATTAACCATACTATCACAGCTACAAGCAATGCTCTGACATCAGAATACACAGTTGTATTCAAAAACTGGGATGGCTCAATCCTCAGCGAGATAATCGTTACAGAGGGTGAGGCC
>SVPX01000081.1 GCA_015065665.1 Oscillospiraceae bacterium
ACGTTCCTTCCGGTCAGACATGGGTAGCAAAGGCATACGTTCAGTACACAATCGACGGCGTATATGAGGCTGACGGTAAAACTCTCAAGCTCTTCACAGTTTACTCTGACGAGGTTGAAGCTACAAAGGACTAATTAAAAGTTCCGACTTTTGATTATCTTTTGACCTATAATCTTTATGATTAAATAACAGCCACCCCACTCTTTTTTTAAGGGTGGGGTGGTTTTCTGTGATGTGGCTTTATTACAGGACTATATGATATAAAGTGAGAAATGATATGTGTTGATGTGCTGATTGACATATTTAATTATATAAAAAACATGCAAAATCTACCTAGATATTGCACAAAATATATTGACATATACTTTGTATAGTGATATCATAGATGTAGAAATTTAATATGGAGGTGAATTGAGAATGAAATACACAGCTCCCGAGATGAACGTTGTTATGTTCGAGGCTGAGGAAGTTATCTGTGCATCTGCTACTGATCCTGTAGTTACAGAACCTGGTAACGACGATAATATCGGCAATTTCACAGACTAATGTTTATCTAAAAAAAGAAGGTAATACAGGCGACTTTATGTCGCCTGTGCCTTTTTTATGGCATATATTTTGTTTGAATATGGTCAAGGAGTGATATCAATGGAGAATAAATTTAAAATTTATATCTGTCCGGTTTATTTTGCACCGATTCTTTCTGAATTCAAAGATAATAAGCCTGTTCATTGTCTTGCTTATAGCAAATGTAACTATCGATGTGACTTCTGTGATTTTGATACAAGGACTGTTGAGCGTTACCCTGAATTTACTCTTGAGACTTTTGAGCAGACTGTTTGGAAACTTCTCAGAGTCAGCAAAAATTTTAAGTTCACAGGTGGAGAGCCTACACTTAATCCGCTTCTTCCCGAATTACTCCGTATTGTAAAGATTTACGGTGCTATGACTTATCTTGATACAAACGGCTCTCGTCCCGATAAAATCAAAGATCTTCTTGATGAAAATCTTGTGGATATTCTTGGTATCTCTCTCAAGGGACTCTCTGCTGATGAAGCAGCAAATACAGCCAGAATTACTAACACAAAACTCTGTTGGGATAATGTTTTTGAGTCAATCAGGTTAGGGTGTGAGAACAATAATGTAAGGGTTATACTTACTTATGTTGCTTGTGACGGACATTTTAATGATGACTCCCTTGATCTTCTTGCAGATAAACTTTCTGCTTTCCCCAATGTCACTCTTAAGATCAACAATTGTTACAATGTCGAACTTATCAAGGGAAGACGCAAAGGTTTTGTGAAAGACGAGATTTATGATATGGTGGAGCGGTTTGTAGAACGCCATCCAGAGTTTAAGGGCAGAACAGTTCTTTTCAGTGACCACGACTCCTGCGTAGACCAGAATAAGATTATCACATTCTGATATAACGAGCATCTGTTATTTGCAGATGCTCTTTTTATTTTAGTGTTGAAAATGTGTGATTTATAGTGTATGATAGAGGTACACCCTCATACACGAGGGAATTATAAGGGTAATTAAGGAGAAACTATAATATGAAAAAGTTATTCAGTATTCTTGTTTGTATCTTCCTTGTAATGTCTTTTGCAGCTTGTAAGGATTCAGGTGATAACACTGAAACAACAGGGGAGAAGGATACAACAGTTACAACTACTGTTGCAGATATCTCTTATGCAGATACAACCGATACAGATGCTACAAATAATCAGCAGGATGTAAATATTATTGGTGCTGTGCCTGAGTCAGAGGCAGTAAGTGCAGCTTACTTTGATAACACCGCTTTTGTTGGTGATTCAGTAAGCCTTAAACTCAGCTACTATGCTGCTGCAACAGGTGCCCTGGGTAAGGCTCAGTTCTTTACTGCAGGCTCCCTTGGTGCAGGCAACGCTCTGTGGGAGGTTTCTGATGAATCTGTACATCCCTCATATCAGGGTGTTAAGATGTTGGTTGAAGATTGCATTGCAAACAGCGGTGCTGACACAGTTTACATTATGCTTGGTATGAACGACATCGGACTTTATGGTATTGATGATACAATCGAGAATTACAAAACTCTTCTCGGTAATATTAAGGCTAAGGCTCCCAATGTGAGTATTGTTGTTCAGTCTATGACTCCTATGACAGATACAAGCACAATTATAGGTGAGGACCTTAACAATGAAAATATCAAGGTATATAACAACCGTCTGCTGACACTCTGTCAGGAAAATGGCTGGGCTTTCGTTGATGTTGCGTCAGTTATGTATGATGAGCAGGGTGTTAATCTTAACAGAGATTTCTGCAGTGACCCCGATGGTCTGGGTGTGCATTTCACCGAAGCAGGTTGTGAGAAGTGGGTTGAGTATCTTTCAACTCATACCCCCTGAGTTCAGATAAGGAGAATATGATATATTATGAAAAGATTTATTTGTGCGCTCTTTGCAATTCTGATGATTGTTTCACTATGTGCTTGTTCCGAGCAGACAAGTGGTAACACAGCTACTGATATCGCATCTGTAAAAGAACAGATTATCAATGACCTTAAGATGGATGGCACTATGGATATTCCTGCATCCAGACTTCTTGACCTGTATGGTATTGAGGAGGAGTGGATTGCTGACTCCCAGTGCTTTGTTACAATGGAGGGTGTGTTCCCTGACGAGGTAATTATGCTCAGAGCAAAGGATAAGGATAGCGTGTCAAAGATTCAGGAAAAACTCGAGGCAAGGCTCAATGAGGTTAAAGTTCAGTCCCAGAGTTATGACCCTGAGAATTACGCTATTGCACAGGAGTGCATGGTTATCACCGATGATACTGTTGTTGCGCTCTTCCTTTCACCTCAGCATTCCAAAATGGAAAAAATCTTCGAGACAACTCCTGATGTAGAATTTACAGAGTAAGAAATAACAGACATAAAAAAGCTCCCTGTCGGATACCCGATAGGGAGCGATTATTTTTGAAGTTTAAATTAGTGATGATGAAATCAGCCTTTTTCGTTGAAGTCAGCGTTCATCAGGTTTACAGCCTTGAAGAGTTTATGCATGTAAACGAAGGGGCCAACAATAATGAAGGAACCTAAAACACCCCAAAGCCAGAAGTCAGCAGCACTGAAACTGTAGTTTATACCGCGTCTTTTGATCTCGTTGCCGATACGATTGGAAATTCTGTGAATCCATACGATAGCACCGATGCCAAGAGTAAAGGGAGCAACAAGGAAGAAAAGTAAGCAGAAGTGCATTGTCTTCTTGCCATCATATCTGGAAGCTACAACGTTGATGTCGTTAGAAACAGCGGACATAACAACGAGACCGTAGATACCAAATGTGATAAGAGAGAGAAGAATTGTTTTGAGTAAACCTTTGTTGGTTTTGAGTTGAACAACAGGTGCCTGATTTTCCATAATGAAATCTCCTTTCAATTTGAATCCATAATTATTAACAAATTATGAATATCTTATCTATACTATAACACAGTAGAATAATAATGTCAATTATTAAAACAAAGTGTCTGTATTTATTTTTTTATGTGTATTGGTAGGTAAAGTTGATTCAAAAGAGAGCAAATAACAAAAAATCCCCATCTGTTATGATGGGGAAGATGTTAGGTTATCTTATGACAAACTGATGCCGATTGCAATAAGCACAAAGATGGATACAAAGTAAAGTATTACCAGTGCAACTGATACTATAGTACCAACCAGCGCACCCCAGCCTGCCTTCTTAGCGCGGTTAGGTGTTTCATCTTTGCATATGAGCCAGATAAGTAAACCTGCTATGGGAACAAGAAATCCCAGCCACCACCAACCGCAGCTTGGTTTGTCGTCAACCACTTGTGTGTGTGATGATACTTTTGAACCACAGTTTACACATACAGATGCGATATCAGAAATTTCTTTTCCGCAATTGGGACAAAACATAGATTAAAAACTCCTTTTCTATAAAAAAATCCTGCCGAGTGGCAGGACTTTTTGTTTTAATGTAGGATTTATCAGAATGCCTTCTCAGGATCTACAACGTAGCTGTCTGTGAGAATTCTGATGAAATCGATGAGTGCAAGGATAGAACCGATACCAAAGCAGAGAGAGAAAACAATCTTAACGATACCTTTCTTGTTCTCGCCCATCATAAAGTTGTGGATACCAAGACCGCCTAAGAAGAAGCAGATAAGTGCCATTGTAACCTTATCCTTGCCAGCAAGGTCGCCCTTCTTTGCACCCCCCTTGAGTGCTACGCCACAGTTCATGCAAACTTCAGCACCGGGAACTGTTGTGCCACCGCAGTTGGGGCAGAAAGAAGCGCCTTCGCCTGCTTTAACGCCACACTTCAGGCAGATAGCCTGGTTGTCGTTCATTGTTTCACCGCAATTTTTACAAAACATAATTAATTCCTCCGTGAATTTGTTTTATATAGCTTTTTAGCTTAAAAACAGAATACCATAAAATACTGCCATTTGTCAACAAATGTCTATGTTATTCGGCATTTTCAACGAAGATTTATCAGCCAAGCAAATAAAAATCCAATACCTATTACACATAAAAGCAGGGTATCCCACAATTTTTTATGAAAAATACCGTTGTCTGATAGAAAATAAAGATACAGAATTGGTAGGCTCCAGAACATTGGATGATATCGAAAAGCGGATATAAAATCAAAACGAAGTGCTGAGAGTAAAGCCCTTGTCATACCGCAACCGGGACAAGGAATAGAAAATAAATACTGAAAGATACAAGGCACTTTCAACAGTCCCAATATGGTTATCAGAGCAAGATAGCCAAAGGTTACAAGCAGTTTAAGTTTCAGTTGAGATATCCGCATTTTTTGTCTCTTGGGTTCAGAGACGGAATTAAAATCAGATTTGTTGTTCATCATAGTATGTTAATCTTCTGTAAGCAGTGCTATTGCTTGTTTGTATTTTTCTACTCTTCTGAGGGCTTTTTCATCAACGACATCAAGTCTTGTAAGGTCAGAGTTGTGAGTAAGGTCTGCAAGTTTCACAGCTTTTGCAATGGGGTTTTCTTTGATTCCTCTCACATAATCCATATAGTCAACGTTGTCTGCGTGAGTCATAAGAGTGATTGCATCTGTAATCGTTTTGTTGAAACCTGCTTTGGTTAAATCCTCTATAGTATAATCGGTGTCCTCTACCACATCATGAAGCAAGGCAACAATGGTTGTCTCTTCGGTTTCCATCTGCTCAGCAAGGTGAAAAGGATGAAAAACATAGGGCAGACCGCTTTTGTCCGTCTGTTCTTTATGAGCCTCAAAGCACAGCTTCAGAGCCTTCTTGGTCATATCTGTATATATCATTCATATTCACCTCTCAATGGGATTATAACATAAAATAATATGCTCCGCAATAATACAATGCAGTATCTGAAATATAAACATTTGACATAACTATAATAAAACAGAATCTTCTTGCGCTTAGACATATATTGGTGTAAACTTAATGTAGATACACAACTTGAAAAGGCAGGGATATTTATGGAAACTATCAGAGACAAAATTCGCGGTTCTCTTGTTGGTGGTGCGGCGGGAGATGCCTTGGGCTATTCTGTTGAGTTTTTTAGCGAAAAGCAGATTTTTGATAAATACGGAGAAAACGGAATTGTTGAGTATGAATTGGATTCTCAGAGTAATTGTGCGCTGATTTCTGACGATACTCAGATGTCCTTGTTCACTGCAAATGCGTTGCTATTTGGCAGATACCGACAGAAAGAGCGTGGGATATCCGGCAATCCCCGCAGTTACGCTTTGTATGCTTATCTGGGTTGGTTGCAAACACAGGAGGTTCTATGTTATTCAGAAGAGAACAAGCTCGGAGAGGATTGGTGCGGATGGACATCTTATATGCTTAAGGATATTCCCGAACTTTATGCAAGAAGAGCTCCCGGAATAACCTGCCTAAATGCCTTGAAAACTCGTCGGAACCAAGTGGAGAATAATGAACATATATGGGACTTTGTTGCCTCAAAAATCAACGATAGCAAAGGCTGTGGCGGTATTATGCGAGTTGCACCCTTGGGAATGTCGATGAATGCTTTGAATATAGAAAGACTGGATGAAGAGGGCGCACAGTTGGCTGCTATTACACACAGCCACTCACTGGGATATATGTCTGCTGCTGTTCTGACTCATATTGTTAACAGAATTATATATTCAGTGGATAGTGTTGACCTGAAATCTGTTGTAGAAGAAGCAAGGGATACAGTTGCAAAAATATATAAGGATGACCCCCATATTGGAGAGTTGACAGATATTATTGACAAGGCAATCAACTTGTCGGAAAATAACCGTAGCGACATTGATAACATCCATAAACTCGGCGAGGGATGGGTAGCAGAAGAAACCCTTGCCATTGCTATTTACTGTTGCCTGAGGCATAAGGATAGTTTTGCTGACGCTCTTGTTGCGTCGGTAAATCACAATGGTGACAGCGACTCCACAGGTGCTGTTACAGGTAATATTATAGGTGCAATAACAGGATATGAAGCCATTGATTCTAAATGGAAGAACAACCTTGAATTGCATGATCTGATACTGAAAATTGCAGATGCCATCTATAATGAGTTTAATTTATCGTAAACAAAAATCCCCACCCGATTTCTCGAGTGGGGATAATTTTATATATGAGCTATACTATTGTATATTTGCTTACCTTACGGATTAGCCCTTGATAGCTGCCTGTGCAGTATAGCATCAAGGGATGACTTTTTACCACACTTACCAACGGTTGTGATTATACCATTCTGATTTTCGTTTTTCAATAGGTTCGGGAAATATTGT
>SVPX01000082.1 GCA_015065665.1 Oscillospiraceae bacterium
TTGCTTAATACAGCAAGACTTATGGATGAAAACCGCACTCTCTATCGTCTCAAGGAGCTTGAGTACATCGAGCGTATCTGTGAGAATGTGGGCAATATCAACCTGGGTAACGGTGATATGCTGACACAACTTGCAGGTATAATCGGCTCAAACAAATCCTGATAATATAGTTAAGGTCGGAGGATTCAGTGTGTACGCTGAGTCCTCTTTTCAGTAAAAGGAGGATATTTATGATTGAAATTATGGGAAAATACAATACAGCCAAATGTTTTACAGATTTACTTGAAAGTTCAGCCTACGGACAGATTCTTGCTGTTTGTAACGAAGAGGTCTTTGCGGATTCCAGAATTCGCATTATGCCTGATGTACACGCAGGAAAGGGCTGTACCATCGGTACAACAATGACTATTACCGATAAGGTTGTACCAGGTATGGTGGGTGTTGATATCGGTTGTGGAATGGAGACTGTTAAGATTAAAGAAAAAGACATTGATTTTGAAAAACTGGATGCACTCATCCGTAAGGAGATTCCCTGTGGCAGAGTTGTGCGACAGACTCCCCATAATTTAGCAAGGGAGATTAAACTCAAAGATTTGCGTTGTGCAGATGCAATTGACCTGGCTTATGCCCGTAGAAGTATTGGTACACTTGGTGGAGGCAATCACTTTATCGAACTTGATAAGGATGCAGAAGGTAATGTTTATCTTGTAGTACATTCAGGTAGCCGTCACTTGGGTTGTGAGGTTGCACGAATCTACCAGCAAGAGGGTTATCGTGCAATGAGGGGCGATGCCCATTATCAGGTTATGCAGGTTGTTGAGACTATGAAAGCACAGGGCAGGGAAAAGGAGATTGAATCTGTTGTAAAAGAAATGCGTAAGAAGCATAGAATTGATATTCCTCGTGACCTTGCCTATGTGGAGGGCAGACTCTTTGAGGATTACATCCATGATATGAAGATTGTTCAACGCTTTGCAACTCTCAACAGAAAAGCAATGGTAGATGTTATCCTTGAGGGTATGAACTTTACAGAGGTTGACAGATTCACAACAATCCATAATTATATTGATACTGATTCAATGATTCTCAGAAAAGGGGCTGTATCAGCAAAGAAGGGCGAAAAACTCCTTATTCCCATCAATATGCGTGACGGCAGTCTTATCTGCATTGGCAAGGGTAACGAAGATTGGAACTGTTCTGCACCCCATGGGGCAGGTCGTCTTATGTCAAGAGGTGCAGCCTCAGAGACTCTTTCTCTTGAGGAGTATAAAGAGCAGATGCGGGGAATTTTCACAACCTGTGTCAGTGCTGATACCCTTGACGAATCACCTATGGCCTACAAGAGTATGGAGAATCTTGTGAACAATATAACTCCTACAGCGGATATTGTATGCAGGATTACTCCCATCTATAATTTTAAAGCTGCGGAATAATTTAAGACAAAATAAGTTTAACTATTGCAGTTTTAAGGGGTGAGTGATATAATTTTTCTATGCATAAAGAGAGAAGGTATATGTTGTGTTAAAAATAAAAAAGATTATCTCAGTAATTCTTGTTTTCGTTATATTGCTCACTTGCGTGTCACTTTCTGTTAGTGCTGAAGATGACCTTTTTGAGAATACCCACGATAACACAGGTGTTCAGAGAATTGATATTGTTGAAGTAGCAAAAACCCAGATAGGCTATATGGAAGGCCCCCATAACGATACAAAATACGGTTCCTGGTACGGACTTCCAAATCAGCCCTGGTGTGCTATGTTTGTCTCATGGTGTGCAAGACAGGCAGGTGTACCTCTCGACATTCTCCGCAATTGTGCAATTGCTGCACCTGACCCCGGATATTTTGATATTCCTTTTTACGATGGTCTTGAGTACACTCCCCAGACAGGTGACTTGTTCTTTACCAAAACCTTCAGCCATGTTGGTATTGTGTATCATACAGACGGTGATTACTTCTATTCCATTGAGGGTAATACCAACATTGATGGCAGCAATGAGGGAATAGGAGTTTTCCTCAGAACCCGAAAAATCAGTGACTATATTTTTGGTGTTCCTGATTATAACTATGTTTCTAAGCAATCTCACCAGTGTGATAAATCCTCAACTATCGGCAATGCTATTGCACATCCTCATTACACAACTACTCTGTGTTCAATCTGCAAGTCCATAAATCCCGATTATTCCACTTTCAATTATTCTGACCATTGTCCCGATTGTGTGGAGCATCACATTAAGGGTTATTACGGTGATGCGGATGCTGACAGACATATCACAATAAAGGATGCAACTGCGATTCAGAAACATATAGCAAAGATAACACTTCTTTTTGATAATGCGGCTCTATTTGCAGATGTAAATACAGACTTTGATATAACCATCAAGGATGCGACATTGGTTCAGAAATACATTGCAGGAATTTTTATTGATTATCCCGTTGGCAAAGAAATAGAATAATTAACAGTTAAAGTGCTTCTGTGTATTCAGAGGCACTTTATTTTGTGTCGTAACATCGGTCTGCTCTTTTGCATAATATAGATTGAAAGCATGGCTATAAAATACAAACCGTGCTTATGAAAGGAGAAAATAATGGACTTGTTAAGAGATGTAATGGCATCTTACGGCATACCACCTCTGCCTGAAAAAACAGTAGAAGGTATGGCATATGTACCATTTCAGCCCAATGGGGCACAGACTTACGCCGCAACAAGGGGATTTGAGGCAGGAACAATGTTTCCTACTCTTGATAAACCCTGGTATGGTGAAAAATGCAGAGGTGTAAAGCGATGACCAATAGAGAAATGCTTCTTAAGAAAATTTCTACCTATGCCTTTGCAATATATGAGTACAGACTCTTTCTTGATACTCATCCCAAGGATGAAGTTACAATAGCGAAAATTACAGAATGTGAAGAAAAACTCAGACCTCTGAAAATGGAATACGAAGAAAAATACGGACCTCTCAGAATGACCAATGATAATAAGAGAAAATGGACATGGGTTAACGACCCTTGGCCTTGGGAAGGAGAGTAATTACTGATGTTTGTATATGAAAAAAGACTCCAGTATCCTGTAAAAATCAAGCAGACAAACCCTAAACTTGCACAGATTATCATAACCCAGTATGGCGGTCCGGATGGAGAACTTGGTGCTTCCCTCAGATATCTCAGCCAGAGATTCTCAATGCCTGTGCCTGAACTTAAAGCTACACTTAATGACATTGGTGTAGAGGAACTCGGACATCTCGAGATGATTGGTTCAATTGTTTATCAGCTTACAAAGAACCTGACAGAAGAGCAGATAAAGGCGGCAGGTTTTGATTCTTATTTTGTAGACCATACAACAGGTGTATATCCTAACTCAGCCGCAGGTGTGCCTTTCACCGCCGCATATATTCAGGTTAAAGGCGACCCCATAACCGACCTCCACGAGGATATGGCAGCAGATGAAGCCGTTAATTAACGCAACGTGCCATATGCCGCATAACCCACAACTTCCAATGAATAGTATTAAGCGGTCCCACCGACACCTGCGTGAGTAAGCCTCAACATTCCGTGGGCAATTATCAGGCAAAATGTATACAAAGCCTAAAACACAGATGGTTTTTGCAGGTATTGGTTATTGTTTGCTTTTTCAGATTATTTAACTACATAATCCTTTTGTTAATGTTGCACATTATGACAGCGTTATATTTGGTGAATTTCTACTACTCGAAGTTTACAGATAAGTTGACAGATGTAAATGCGGTTAGTATAATAATTATCAGATTACAATATGTTCGTATAACGAGGGAAACGGTATGAAAAATCAAATCGAACAATTAAAGAGAGCGAAGAATGCTGTTATTCTTGCTCATTACTATACCCCTGCTGAAGTGCAGGAAATTGCTGACTTTGTGGGAGATTCATTCTACCTTGCAAAAATTGCAAAACAAACCGATGCTGATATCATCGTGTTCTGCGGTGTTCAGTTTATGGGGGAAAGTGCAAAGATTCTCAATCCCGATAAGAAGGTTCTTATGCCTGATTTAACTGCTGACTGTCCTATGGCACACATGGTGGCAGATGGTATCATTGAAGAAATGAGAGCTAAGTACCATGACCTTGCAGTTGTATGCTATATTAACTCAACTGCAGAACTTAAATGTAAAAGTGATGTTTGTGTTACATCGTCCAATGCGGTTAAAATTGTAAAGACACTGCCAAATAAGAATATTTTCTTTATTCCTGATCGTAACCTGGGAAGTTTTGTTGCAAAGCAGGTTACAGAAAAGAATATAATTCTGAATGATGGATGTTGCCCAATCCATGCCGCCATCACCGGATCACAGATTGAAGCTGAAAAAGAGAAACACCCCAATGCTCCCGTATTGTCTCACCCCGAATGTGAGGCGGAAGTTCTTGCTTTGTCTGATTATATCGGCAGCACAGCGGATATTATCGCCTATTCAAGAAATAGCCAGGCTTCGGAATTTATTGTTGCTACCGAAGATGGAGTTGATTATAAACTGATTTCCGATAACCCGAACAAGCGTTTTTACTATCCTGATCCGCGTCCGTGCTGTGCAGGTATGAAACTTAATACACTTGAAGCTGTTTTGTCTGTACTTGAGAAGGAAGACAAGGAAATAACTGTAGACGAGGATGTTCGCCATCGTGCGCTTATTCCTCTTGACAGAATGTTGGAGTTTGCGAAGTAATATGAAAACAGATATTGTAATTGTAGGAAGCGGTGTGGCAGGACTCTACTGTGCATTGAACTTTCCTGAAGATAAAAACATAATCATTGTCACAAAGGATAAGGCTCGCAGAAGTGATTCATATCTTGCACAAGGCGGTATTTGTGTTTTGCGTGATGAAGATGACTACGATGCTTTTTATGAGGATACAATGAAGGCAGGTCATTACGAGAACAACCCCGACTCTGTTCACATTATGATTCATTCATCCAGAGAGGTTATCTCTGACCTTATATCCTTTGGTGTCCGTTTTGAGAAAAATGGAAAAGAGTTTACATATACACGGGAAGGAGCACACAGCAGTCCCCGTATTCTTTTCCACGAAGATGAAACAGGTAAAGAGATTACCTCACATCTCCTTGAAACTGCAAGAAACAGATCAAATATATCCATCATCGAAAACTACACGATGGTTGATCTGATTTGTGACGGCAATGAGTGCCACGGTATTATAGGTCACGATGAAAATGGTGACTACTTTGCAATTCAGGCAGATTATACCGTTCTTGCAACAGGGGGAATAGGTGGTGTTTTTGAACATTCCACCAACTATAAGCACCTTACAGGTGATTCTATTGCCCTTGCATTAAAATACGGCATCAAGCTGAAGAATATTGATTATATTCAAATCCACCCTACAACACTATACACCGAAAAAGAAGGCAGAGAGTTTCTGATTTCCGAATCTGTCCGAGGTGAGGGTGCTGTCCTCCTGAACAGTAAAGGAGAACGTTTTGTCAATGAACTTTTACCTCGTGATGTGGTTGCCAATGCCATCTTTGCTGAAATGAAAAAAGAAGGAAGTAAGCACGTCTGGCTTTCTATGGCGCCTATTCCTGATGAAGAAATAAAAACACATTTTCCAAACATATATCAGCGTTGTCTTGAGGAGGGTTATGATGTAACCAAAGAACCCATTCCTGTTGTTCCGTCACAGCACTACTTTATGGGCGGAATTGATGTTGACCGATACAGTAAAACATCAATGAATCGTTTGTATGCAGCAGGAGAGACGGCTTGTAATGGTGTACACGGCAGAAACCGTCTGGCAAGTAATTCGCTGCTTGAAAGTCTTGTGTTTGCAAAAAGAGCAGCAACACACATTATAGATAACTACTCTCAGCTGCAGCATTGTGCTGACGTTTCAGTTGATGCTTCTAAGTATGAGGGATATCAGGAAAAATATAAGAAGATGGTTTTAGATGCCATTGAAAAGGAGAAAAACAGCCATGAATAATATTTCTATGAAGTTAAACGCAGACAACCTTATCCTTCTTGCTTTGCAGGAGGATATTACAAGTGAAGATATTACCACCAACTCTGTTATGAGACAGTACCAGCTTGGCGAGGTAGAACTTATCTGTAAGGAAGACGGTGTTATTGCCGGCCTTGATATATTTAAGAGAGTTTTTGAACTTCTGGATGATAAATCCGAAGTAACCTTCACTTGCAAAGACGGTGACGAGGTGAAAAACGGACAGAAGCTGGGTGTTGTTCGCGGTGACATCCGAGTGCTTTTATCAGGCGAGAGAACAGCGCTCAATTTCTTACAGCGAATGAGCGGTATCGCAACATATACCCGCAATATTGCAAAGCTCCTGGAAGGAACAAAAACAAAGCTTCTGGATACCCGAAAAACTACACCAAATATGAGAGTGTTTGAAAAGTATGCAGTTAAAGTAGGCGGTGGATATAACCATCGTTATAACCTCAGCGATGGTATTCTTTTAAAGGATAATCACATTGGCGCTGCAGGCGGAGTTAAAGAAGCAATTATGATGGCTAAGGAATACGCACCTTTTGTCCGTAAGATTGAGGTTGAGGTTGAAAATCTGGATATGCTTAGGGAAGCTCTTGAGGCAGGTGCCGATATTATTATGCTGGATAATATGAGCGTTGAGGATATGAAAGAAGCTGTCAGACTTACAGCAGGCAGAGCAG
>SVPX01000083.1 GCA_015065665.1 Oscillospiraceae bacterium
CGGGATGCAACCTTGGCATCATCGAAGAACATCTCGTAGAAATCTCCGAGTCGGAAGAAAAGGATGCTGTCCTTATTGCGTTCTTTAATTTCAAAGTATTGTTTCATCATTGGAGACAGCTCCGCCATGGTTTACACTTCCTTATCCGTTAAATGAAAAACTCAATAAATCTTAGTGGCAACCACCGCAAGTGCTGCAGCTACCTGTACAAGCATGATAATCTGTTGTGTTGGGATCCTCACCGTTTGCAGAGTTGGAAACAATTGCAAAAACTCTCTGCATAATACCGTCAAAAGTATTCTTTGCCTCATTGAGTTTAATCATTGAGTCATTAGCCATAATATCTGCATAAAGAGTACGCATTTTTGTGTTGAGTTCCTTGATTGCTTCTTCGTCACGCTCTGCTGCTGTGAGTTTCTCGTTAAGCTGAAGTTTGTGAAGATTGAACTCGCCGATAAGTGCCTGAAGTGCCTCGTCAGCTTCAACTGCTTTGTTAGCCTCCTGAAGTGCTACATAGGACTCTTCCTGCTGAATTTTTCTGCCAAGTTCTCTTGAAAGTTCGATAATATCCATTTTAATTTCTCCTTTATATTTTAAATTTATATTTGTGTAATCAGTTAATACTGATATTTGACTGGTGTTGATAATTTACAGAATCTCGCCTCTGAGTATCCAGTTTCGGGCTTCTGTGATTTTTACTTCTTTGAAAGTACCGATGAGTGATTCATCACCCTGTACTTCAACTATAATATTGCCTGAAGTTCTGGCTTGAAGAAGACCGTTTTTCTCATTTACTTCTTCAATAAGAACACGCTCTGTTGAGCCAACCAAAGATTTGCATCGTTTGGCGGCAATTTCTTCCTGAGTTTTCAGAAGTTCTGTGAACCATCTGCCTTTTTCTTCATCTGTCGCTACATCGGGAAGCTCTGCAGCAGGTGTACCCGGTCTGCGTGAATAGATAAAGGTAAACAAAGATGTAAACTCAACTTCTTTGATAAGAGAAAGTGTTTCGCAGAAGTCCTCATAAGTTTCACCCGGGAAACCAACAATAATATCACTTGTGAGAGATACATCGGGAATTCTGCTCTTTGCATAATCAATAATGCTCAGATACTTTTCTCTTGTGTATCGCCTGTTCATAGCCTTTAATATCTTACTGCTGCCTGACTGAAAAGGAAGGTGCAGATGCTTTGATATATGCTTGGACTCAGCGATAGTATCGATAAGCTCGTGGGTACAATCCTTGGGATGGGATGTCATAAACCGAAGGATATAGTCACCTTCGATAGCATCTATTCTTCTGAGAAGTTCAGAGAATGTAATGTCTTCGTCAAGGCCCTTTCCATAGGAATTGACATTCTGACCAAGAAGGGTAATTTCTTTATATCCTGCTTCAATCATAGCACGAGCCTCGGCAATAACTGCTTCACTACTGCGTGAACGCTCACGACCTCTAACATAAGGCACAATACAATAAGAACAGAAGTTATCACAACCATACATTACAGGAAGCCAACCCTTGAACTCTTTATCTCGGAGTGTGGGCACATCCTCATATATAGTGTTGTCATCACAGGTGTCAAAGATACGCTTACCGTTTACAAGTTGATTATAGAAAAGTTCAGGAAAACGGGAGATTGCATGAGTTCCGAAAACAAGATTTACAAAGGGATAACTCTTGTAGATTCGGTCTGCTACAATCTTCTGCTCCATCATACAACCGCAAAGAGCAATTGTAACAGAGGGATGACGGCGTTTGATATTCTTAAGTGCTCCAACATTACCGAAAACTCTGTCCTCTGCGTGTTCTCTGATTGCACAGGTGTTGAACAGGATAAAATCCGCATCCTCTGCGTTATCTGTAAAATCAAAGCCTGCAATGTGAAGGTAACCTTTGATTTTTTCGCTGTCTGCTACATTCTGCTGACAGCCATATGTATGGATACAAGCCATAGGCTTATCTCCACGTTTGCGGATATCCATTATTTCACCGATAAGGTTTATATACTCACGGGTGCTATCCGGCAATTCTTTATACTGATATAAAGTCTTCAGGGCATACTCCCCCAATGTTATAATTTTATTAGTTTATCATACCACAACATCTTATTTATTTCAAGTATTATTGACAAGTTTTAATACAAGATATAGAAATATGATTACTTAACAAATCCATATATGCAATCTTATCCCCTGTCCGCAAAGAATTGAGGTGTGCTGCCAACAATCACAGTATGACAAAGATCGTATTCGGTAACAAACTGTGTTTCATAAAAGATGATAGGACAAGTGAGGCTTACATCTGCATCTACCTGCAGGTATACCCTATGAATAGTCTGATTAATTCCTGCTGAGGTAAAATCTGATTTAATTGTAGTTGTGACACTACCGCCAAAGGAGAGAGTTGTATATATATCAGGGCCAAAATTTGAAAGAAGCACAAGTCCTGTAAAAGCCCCTGCAGGAATACCAACTCTCGCTTTCTTTTCCTGTCTGATTTTTTCTGTAATCTCAAGGGATAATCTGGATTTAAGTTTATTTATGGCTATTGTGTCTGTGCTGAGAGAGTTAACTGTACCATCTGAATTTGTATTTTGAATTATAATTGATGAATAATCCACAGGCTTTTCCACTAAAATCTCAAGAACAGCCTCATCAATTGCATTCATGGCATGGATTTCAAGCTCGTTGTCAACGAGATTATGTACTAAATCCCTGGCTTTGAATTCAAACAAACAAAAAACAGAAACTGATAATACTACAAGCAGACATAAAACTTTTATCACTATTAATTTAAACTTTGAACGCTTCTTTCGGTATAACAAAAAAACACCCCCTGTGTATAATACACAAGAGGTGTTGTCCTTGATATTAAATCGTAATGTGAAGAATAAAGATTACTCTTCGTCCTCGCAACCGCAATCGCAGCCGCAACCGCAACCATCAAGCTCGCTGAAATCGAACTCGAGGATCTCGCCACATCCGGGGCACATAACCTCACCCTCAAGAAGAAGGTCCTCATCTACACAGATGGTTTCCTCACACTTGGGACAAGTAACCTCGTAGTATACGCAGTCACAGTCACAATCATCGTCACAACAATCGCAGCAATCGCAATCATCGTCACAGCAGTCACAGCAATCACAATCATCATCGCAATCACAGTCACAGAGATCCTCGTAGATTTCGTCTTCCAGAGTTGCAAGATCCTCGTCTACTTCGTCAAGCTGTAAGCTCATCTCGTCTGTGAAGTCCTCAAGGTCAGCAATAGAATATGCCATATCCTCAAGAAGTTCAATAATTGCATTGATAACCTTTACTTCATCCTTGGACTCATCAAGTTTGAGGCCCTCAGTAAGACCACGGATATAAGCAATTTTCTCGGTTAATGTCATAGTAATAACCTACCTCTCTGATTAAGCACGGCCGATGTACTCACCGGTACGGGTATCGATCTGGAGAAGCTCGCCTTCCTCGATAAAGAGGGGAACTTTGATCTCAGCACCTGTCTCAAGAGTTGCGGGCTTGAGTGCGTTAGTTGCAGTGTTACCAGCAAAGCCGGGATCAGTCTGAGCAACAACAAGCTCAACAAAGTTGGGAGGCTCTACGCCGAAAACATTGCCTTTGTAAGAAAGAACCTTACAAACCATGTTCTCTTTTACAAACTTGAAGTTGTCGCCAAGGATGTCCTTGCCAATGGGAACCTGCTCCCAAGTCTCTGTGTCCATGAAATAATAGAGGTCACCATCGTTGTAGCTGTACTCCATATCTCTTCTCTCAATAAATGCTGTGGGATACTTGTCGTTGGGGTTGAAAGTTTTTTCAACAACAGAACCTGTGATAACGTTTCTGATCTTGGTTCTAACAAAAGCTGCGCCTTTACCGGGCTTAACATGCTGGAACTCAACGATAGAAACAACCTGGCCGTCCATTTCAAATGTTACGCCATTTCTAAAATCGCCTGCAGATATCATAAATGATTCCTCCAAATGTATTGATTATGCGGGTATTCCGCAAATTTCCTTAAACATTATACAAAAAACACCGATATATTGTCAATAGGGATTAAAGAATTATTAATTCCTTTGGCATAGTTGCGAATGTTTCGTATCCGTTTTCTGTAACTAAAACTGTATCTTCAATTCTAACACCGAACTTATCGGGGAGATAAATACCGGGTTCAACTGTTACTGTCATATTGGGTTTGAGTATATCAGTTGACTTCTGGGAAGCATAGGGAGCCTCGTGGATTTCAAGACCTACACCGTGGCCTGTAGAGTGACCGAAGTACTCACCATAACCTGCCTCGCAGATAATATCACGGGCAGTCTTATCCACATCAAAGCCTGTTACACCTGCTTTTACAGCGGCCATACCTGCAAGATGAGCCTTCAGTACGATATCATAAATCTTTCTTTGCTCATCAGAAACGGAGCCTACTGCAACAGTTCTTGTCATATCGCTGTGGTATCCGTTGTATACAGCACCGATATCAAAGGTGAAAAAGTCACCACTCTGTACCTGTACATCACCGGGAACACCATGGGGTAATGAAGTCTTCTTGCCTGTGACTGTAATAAGATCAAAGGCGATGCCCTCTGCCCCATTCATCTTCATAAGAAACTCTAGACGGGCCGCAACTTCTCGCTCGGTGATACCAGGCTTTACGAAATTGAGAACTTCAAGATATGCTTTCTCTGCAATTTGCTGAGCTTTTCTGAGGTTTTCTACCTCATCAGCAGTCTTTATAATTCTGGACTCGGAAGTTGCCTTTGAAATTTCAGGTGTGTTTACAATCTCTGCGTTGAGTTTACTGCTGAAGTTTGAATAAGCAGAAAGTGTAACGGCGTTATCCTCAACCAGTACAGAGTTAATATTATGCTTTGCAATAAGCTCGTTGATTGAATCAAAGGCATTTGAGAACATAATAATATCCATATGTTTTACGGAGTTCTGCACAACCTCAATATATCTGAAATCAATAAGGAAATAAGCGTTTTCCTTTGTAATAAAAACATAACCCTCAGAATGACGGAAACCTGTAAGATAAGTTATGCTGATATCGGATGTGACAAGTGCACACTGATTGCCCTCAAGTTTATTTGCTATATTTTCAATTCTGGGTGAATAAACAGACATAAAAACTCTCCTAATTACAAAATTAAAAGGCGGACAGTACAAAGCTGTCCGCCTAAGAGATTACCTATACTTGCGCTTGCGAGCTGCTTCGGATTTCTTCTTACGTCTTACAGAGGGCTTCTCATATGCCTCTCTCTTACGCACCTCGGCAATAACACCAGCTCTTGCACACTGCTTCTTGAATCGTCTCAAAGCATTTTCAAGGGACTCATTCTCTTTTAATCTGACTTCTGCCATCTTTCTTCCCTCCCATCTGAATTACGGGATTACGTAAATACTTGTATTAGTATACATAAATAAACCTGTTATGTCAAGAGAAAAACAGAAGAAATATAAATTTTTGTCGAAAAACTATCCTCAGGGTTTAACAACGATGTTTACAAGTTTACCCTTAACATAGAATTCCTTGATGATATTCATATCACCTATAGCTTTTTTTACATTCTCATCGTCATGACAAAGAGCAAGTACAGCATCCTGCTCGGCATCTGCAGGAACATTGAGTCTTGCCTTGATTTTGCCGTTAACCTGAACTGCAATCTCGATTGTTTCATCTTTGCACTTGGACTCGTCAAAATCAGGCCACTGTGTCACAGCAAGTACCGTATCAGATGCAAATACCTGGCTGTAAATCTCCTCAGTAATATGAGGTGCAAAGGGATTAACAAGAAGCAAGAATGTCTTGAGTTCTGCTTTGTTGATTGAACCCTTAGCATAAATTGCATTGATAAGAGTCATCAGAGCAGCAATTGCTGTGTTGAACTTCATACCCTCGATATCTTCAGTAACTTTCTTGATTGTCTTGTGGAAAGCAGATGAAAGATCATCAGAATACTCTTCACCATCAACAAGAATCTCCTGGAGGTTCCAGATTCTGTCAATGAAACGCTTACAACCCTTCATTGAGTTCTCTGACCAGGGAGCAGCCTGCTCGTAGTCACCCATAAACAATACATATGTACGAAGAACATCTGCACCATAAACATCAACAACCTCGTTGGGATCAACAACATTGCCGCGGGATTTACTCATCTTAACACCATCAGGACCAAGGATAAGGCCCTGTGCGGTTCTCTTTGCATAAGGCTCTTCGCAGGGTACCATACCGATATCATAGAGGAACTTATGCCAGAAACGGGAATAGATAAGATGGCGTGTAACATGCTCCATACCACCGTTGTACCAATCAACAGGCATCCAGTATCTGAGCTTGTCCATATTTGCAAGTTCGTTGTCATTATGAGGATCAATGTAACGGAGGAAATACCAGGATGAACCTGCCCACTGAGGCATTGTGTCGGTTTCTCTCTTAGCCTTTGCACCGCACTT